>JAEZXF010000130.1 GCA_023419995.1 Pseudomonadota bacterium
GACGAGACCACCGCCTGGGGCCTGAACCAGCTCTGTGGCTCGGGCCTTCGCGCCGTCGCCATCGGCATGCAGCAGATCCAGCCCGGCGACGCCAGGATCATCGTCGCCGGCGGCCAGGAGTCGATGTCGCTCGCCCCGCACGTCTCGCACCTGCGCGGCGGCGTGAAGATGGGCGACTTCAAGATGCTCGACTCGATGATCAAGGACGGGCTGACCGACGCCTTCTACGGCTATCACATGGGCAACACGGCCGAGAACGTCGCCCGCCAGTGGCAGCTCACCCGCGAGGAGCAGGACGCCTTCGCCGTCGCCTCGCAGAACAAGGCGGAGGCGGCGCAGAAGGCCGGCCGCTTCAAGGACGAGATCGTCCCCGTGACGCTCAAGACCCGCAAGGGCGACGTCGTCGTCGAGAACGACGAGTTCATCCGCCACGGCGCGACGCTCGAATCGATGCAGAAGCTGCGTCCCGCCTTCGACAAGGAAGGCACGGTGACGGCCGGCAACGCGTCGGGCATCAACGACGGCGCGGCCGCCGTGGTGCTGATGAGCGAGGACGAGGCGGCGCGGCGCGGCGTCACCCCGCTGGCGCGCATCGTCTCGTGGGCGACGGCCGGCGTCGACCCGCAGATCATGGGCACCGGGCCGATCCCCGCCTCGCGCAAGGCGCTGGAGAAGGCGGGCTGGAAGATCGACGACCTCGACCTGGTCGAGGCCAACGAGGCATTCGCGGCGCAGGCGCTCGCCGTCAACAAGGATCTCGGCTGGAACCCGGACATCGTCAACGTCAACGGTGGCGCCATCGCCATCGGCCACCCGATCGGCGCCTCCGGCGCGCGCATCTTCAACACGCTGCTGTTCGAGATGCAGCGCCGCGGCGCGAAGAAGGGCCTCGGCACGCTGTGCATCGGCGGCGGCATGGGCGTGGCGATGTGCGTGGAAAGATAAAGATAGAGAGTAGTGAACAGGGAGTAGTGAGTAGGGGGAATTGCGAAGCCGGATAGGGGATCACTACTCACTATTCGCTATTCCCTGCTCACTCCCCCGATCAACGGGAGGAGGACCCACATGACCAGAACGGCAATCGTGACCGGCGGCTCGCGCGGCATCGGCGCGGCGATCTCGGTGGCGCTGAAGAACGCAGGCTACAAGGTCGCCGCCAACTATGCCGGCAACGACGAGGCGGCGGCCAGGTTCAGGGACGAGACGGGCATCCCCGTCTACAAATGGTCCGTCGCCGACTACGACGCCTGCGCCGAGGGCATCCGCAAGGTGGAGGCCGACCTCGGCCCGGTCGACGTGCTGGTCAACAATGCCGGCATCACCCGGGACACCATGTTCCACAAGATGACGCCGCAGCAGTGGCGCGAGGTGATCGACACCAACCTTTCGGGTGTGTTCAACATGACGCACCCGCTGTGGACCGGCATGCGCGACCGCAAGTTCGGCCGCATCGTCACCATCTCCTCGATCAACGGCCAGAAGGGACAGGCCGGGCAGGTCAACTATTCGGCGGCCAAGGCCGGCGACCTCGGCTTCACCAAGGCTCTGGCGCAGGAAGGCGCGCGCGCCGGCATCACCGTCAACGCCGTCTGCCCCGGCTACATCGCCACCGACATGGTCAAGGCCATCGACGAGAAGGTGCTCGCCGAGCGCATCATCCCGCAGATCCCGGTCGGCCGCCTCGGCGAGCCGGAGGAGATCGCGCGCATCGTCGTCTTCCTCGCCTCCGACGAGGCCGGCTTCATCACCGGCTCGACCATCTCGGCCAATGGCGGTCAGTTCTTCGTCTGACGGACGCGGCAGTACAGCAGTACATAAGAAAAACGGCCCCGCGAGGGGCCGTTTCCCTTCGTGCCGGTCGTGTGCTCAGTCGTCGTTGAGCAGCGCCTTGTAAACGACGCCGGCGATCGCCGCGCCGACGAGCGGCGCTACCCAGAACAGCCAGAGCTGCGCCAGCGCCGGGCCTTCGGCGAACAGCGCGACGCCGGTCGAGCGCGCCGGGTTGACCGAGGTGTTGGTGACCGGGATCGAGATCAGGTGGATCAGCGTCAGCGCCAGGCCGATGGCGATGGGCGCGAAGCCGGCCGGGACCCGGCCGCTGGTGGAACCCAGGATGACGATCAGGAAGAAGAAGGTGAGCAGCACCTCGATGACCAGCGCCGAGGTCAGCGAGTAGCCGCCGGGAGAGGCCTCGCCATAGCCGTTGGAGGCGAAGCCGCCGACCGAGACGAAGTCGGCCTTGCCGTTGACGACGAGGTAAAGCGCGAGCGCGGCGGCGACCGCGCCGACGAGCTGGGCGACGACATAGGGCACGAGGTCCCTGGCATCGAACTTCCCGGCGGCGAGCAGGCCGACGGTGACGGCCGGGTTGAAGTGGCCGCCGGAGATGCCGCCCACGGCGTAGGCCATGGTCAGCACGGTGAGGCCGAAGGCGAGGGCCACGCCGGCGAAGCCGATGCCGAGCTCGGGATAGGCCGCGGCGAGCACCGCCGATCCGCAGCCGCCGAAGACGAGCCAGAAGGTTCCGAGGAACTCGGCCAGTAGTCGCTTAGTCATGCTGTTCTCTCCGTGAACAAGGGGGGCGAGGCTGAAGATGCGCATGAGTCGCGATTTTCGGCAACTCGGCCCTCGGTAGCCGGCTTCGGGGCCGGCGAGGCGGCCGAAAGGTTAACGCGGAGGCCGGCCAGCCTGTGCGAATCGCTTTGGACAGGCTGTGGACTTGTTGTTGATAGCCTGTGGATGCTACTACATCTTGTGGAGAACGAAACGGGAATCCGTGCCGGTGAGTGATTCGTCGCCGATTCGTTCCGGCTTTGGCCGGAACGTTAACGCGGGAACGGCCCGGCCCGGAAACAGGTAAATCTCCGGTAAAGAATTCCCTAACGAAATCTTAAACTTGCGACAGGAGAAAGCGCAGGTCCGGCGGCTCTGGGTGCTGTGTTCCGGCAAAGGTTAACGCCGGCGCCCGCCGGCGGCGGGAACGGCTGAACGGTGATTCAGCATCTCGTCATATTCGGAGGGTCTTCGACTATATGTTGTGGTGAACGAAGGCGGAACATCGCTGAATCAGCGATTCGTCGCCGATTCGTTCCAGACTCGTTCCAGACGTTAATTCCGGCCTCTGCCGCGGCTGGCGGAACCGGGCGTCCGACCCTATGTCAATGGCCGCCATATCTTCCGCTTCACCCCGGCCGCATGCTACGGAGCAGCGCCGCGCAGCCAGCGGATTTCTGAAGGGTCGCCCCCGCACGATGACCATCCGTGACAGACCAGACGCGCCGCTCGTCCTTTCCGGCAGGGACGTGACCGCGGTGCTGGGCCCGACCAACACCGGCAAGACCCATCTCGCCATCGAGCGGCTCGTCGCCCACGAGAGCGGCGTGATCGGCCTGCCGCTCAGGCTGCTCGCGCGCGAGGTCTACGCCCGCGTCTGCGAGAAGGTGGGCGCGGACAAGGTGGCGCTCGTCACCGGCGAGGAGAAGATCTCGCCGCCCGGCGCGCGCTACTCGGTGTGCACGGTCGAGGCGATGCCGCGCGAGACCGACGCCGCCTTCGTCGCCATCGACGAGGTGCAGCTCGCCGCCGACCTCGAGCGCGGCCACATCTTCACCGACCGCCTGCTGCATCTGCGCGGCCGGCAGGAGACGCTGCTCCTGGGCGCGGCGACGATGCGCGGCATCCTGGAGAAGCTCCTGCGCGGCGTCTCGGTGGTGACGCGGCCGCGCATGTCGCACCTGGCCTATTCCGGGCAGAAGAAGCTGACGCGGCTGCCGCGCCGCTCGGCCATCGTCGCCTTCTCGGCCGACGAGGTCTACGGCATCGCCGAGCTGATCCGCCGCCAGCGCGGCGGCGCGGCCGTGGTGCTGGGCGCGCTCAGCCCGCGCACCCGCAACGCGCAGGTCGCGCTCTACCAGTCGGGCGACGTCGACTACCTCGTCGCCACCGACGCCATCGGCATGGGGCTGAACCTCGACGTCGACCACGTCGCCTTCGCCCAGAACCGCAAGTTCGACGGCTTCCAGTATCGCGAGCTGAGCGCGGCCGAGCTCGGCCAGATCGCCGGCCGCGCCGGCCGCCACATGCGTGACGACACCTTCGGGGTCACCGGCCAGGTCGACCCGTTCCCCGACGAGCTGGTCGAGAGGATCGAGAGCCACGATTTCGAGCCGGTGAAGGTGCTGCAATGGCGCACCGCCGGCTTCGACTTCTCCAGCCTCGACGCGTTGCGCCGCTCCATCGACCGCATCCCGCCGGTCGAGGGGCTGACGCGGGCGCTGCCGGCCGTCGATGCGCGCGCGCTCGAATACCTGGCCAAGGACGACGAGATCCGCCGGCTCGCCGACCGGCCGCGCCGGGTCGAGCAGCTGTGGGAGGCCTGCGCGCTGCCCGACTACCGCCGCATCGCGCCCGCCCAGCATGCCGACATCATCGGCAGCATCTACATCGACCTCGCCCGCAAGGGCCATGTCGACGAGGACTACATGGCCGAGCAGGTGCGCCGGGCCGACTCGACCGACGGCGACATCGACACGCTCTCGGCGCGCATCGCCCAGATCCGCACCTGGACTTTCGTCTCGCACCGGCCCGGCTGGCTGGCCGATCCGGCACACTGGCAGGAAAAAACGCGAGATATAGAGGACAGACTGTCGGATGCGCTTCACGAGCGATTGACGAAACGCTTCGTAGACCGCAGGACTTCCGTGCTCATGAGGCGCCTGAGAGAGAATGCGATGCTTGAGGCAGAGATAAACCCGGCCGGCGACGTCACCGTCGAGGGCCACCACGTCGGTTCCCTCCATGGCTTCCGCTTCACGGCCGACCAGTCGGCCGGGGGCGAGGCCGCCAAGGCCGTGAAGGCCGCGGCGCAGAAGGCGCTCGGCGTCGAGTTCGAGGCGCGCGCCGAGCGTTTCGCCAACTCCGCCAACGGCGATTTCGCGCTCGCCTCCGACGGCCTGCTGCGCTGGATCGGCGCGCCGGTGGCGACGCTCGCCGCCAGCGAGGACGCGCTCGCGCCCCGCGTCATCCTGCTCGCCGACGAGCAGCTGACCGGCCCGGCCCGCGACAAGGTGGCCGCGCGCGCCGAGCGCTTCGTGCGCTACCAGATCGACACGCTGCTCAAGCCGCTCGCCGACCTCAGGGCGGCGGACCAGCTTTCCGGCATCGCCCGCGGCATCGCCTTCCGGCTGGTCGAGAATCTCGGCATCCTCAACCGCCGCGACATCGCCGACGACGACAAGGCGCTCGACCAGGAGGCGCGCGCCGCGCTGCGCCGGCTCGGCGTCCGCTTCGGCGCCTTCCACGTCTTCGTGCCGGCGCTGCTCAAGCCCGGCCCGGCCGGGCTGGTCACGCTGCTGTGGGC
>JAEZXF010000141.1 GCA_023419995.1 Pseudomonadota bacterium
CTCCCCGCCAGCGGGGAGAAGGGACAAACGGCGAGGTCGCGGCAGTTCCTCCTCTCCCCGTTCACGGGGAGAGGATGCCGGCAGGCAGGTGAGGGGCAACGCCGGCGGGACCGCAAAGAACGATCCGGAAATCAGGGAGGGACCATGAGCGAGGCGAAGGCCGAAGGGCCGATCATCCCGCAGGAATCGGCCGAGGAGCATATCGAGGGCCTGCCCTCGGGCTTCGGCGACGGCATCACCGGCCGCTTCGCCTTCTGGATCGCCTTCACCTTCTCGCTGTTCCAGCTGTGGACCGCGGCCTACGGCACGCTGCCCAGCCAGGTGGTGCGGGCCATGCATGTCGGCTTCCTGCTGCTGCTCGGCTTCGCGCTGCTCGGCAACCTGGTGGCGAAGACGCCGCTCGGCAAGGCATGGTTCTGGGCGCTCGGCATCCTCGGCTTCCTCACCGGCGTCTACAACTGGGTCTTCTACGTGCCGCTGATCCACCGCTCGGGCTTCCTCACGCCGCTCGACCTGACCGTGGGCGCGCTGATGATCGCGCTGGTGTTCGAGGGCGCGCGCCGGCTGATGGGCCTGCCGCTGACCATCATCGCCGCGATCTTCCTCGCCTACTGCTTCTTCGGCAACCTTTTGCCCCCGCCCTTCATCCACCGCGGCTACCCGTGGGAGATGATCGTCGAGCATTTCGGCTTCGGCACGGAAGGCATCTACGGCACGCCGATCTACGTCTCGGCCGCCTACATCTTCATCTTCGTCGTCTTCGCCGCCTTCCTCGAGCGCGCCGGCATGCTGGCGCTGTTCAACGATTTCGCCCTCGGCCTCGTCGGCTCGTGGCGCGGCGGGCCGGCGCAGGTCTGCACGCTGTCCTCGGCGCTGATGGGCACCATCTCCGGCTCGGGCGTCGCCAACGTCGTGGCGTCGGGCCAGTTCACGATCCCGCTGATGAAGAAGTTCGGCTTCCGCTCGGCCTTCGCCGGCGGCGTCGAGGCGACCTCGTCGATGGGCGGCCAGATCATGCCGCCGGTGATGGGCGCGGTCGCCTTCATCATGGCCGAGACGCTGAACGTGCCCTATGTCGACGTGGTCAAGGCAGCGCTGATCCCGGCGATGCTCTATTTCGGCGTCTGCTTCTGGATGGTGCATCTGGAGGCGGGCAAGGCCGGGCTCTCGGGCATGGACAAGGCGACCCTGCCCGACCCGTGGCTGGCGGTGCGCCAGCACTGGCCGCTGGTGCTGCCGCTCGGCATGCTGGTCTATCTGCTCTTCGCCGGCTACACGCCGATCTTCGCCGGCACGATGGGGCTGGCGCTGATCGTGGTGCTGATCCTCGGCACGCCGCTCGCGGCGCTGATCGGCCCGTTCGCCTTCCGCATGGTGTTCTGGGTGGCGCTGGGGCTGGCCGCCGCCGCCTTCATGAAGTTCGGCGTCAACATCCTCGCCGCCGTCATCGCCGCCCTGGTCGTCGCCTGCGCCGTGTTCAGGGGCGGACGCGAGACGCTCGCCATCTGCCGCGATTCGCTGGCCGAGGGCGCCAAGAACGCGCTGCCGGTCGGCATCGCCTGCGCCATCGTCGGCATCGTCATCGGCACGCTGACGCTGACCGGCATCGCCTCGACCTTCATCGGCTTCATCATCCGCATCGGCGAGAACAACCTGTTCCTGTCGCTGGTGCTGACGATGCTGACCTGCCTGGTGCTGGGCATGGGCATCCCGACCATCCCCAACTACATCATCACCTCGTCGCTGGCCGGGCCGGCCCTGCTCGAGCTCGGCGTGCCGCTGCTCGTCCGCCACATGTTCGTGTTCTACTTCGGCATCATGGCGGATCTCACCCCGCCGGTGGCGCTCGCCTGCTTCGCCGCAGCGCCGATGGCCAAGACGTCGGGCCTCCGAATATCCATCCAGGCGACCAAGCTGGCGACGGCCGGCTTCGTCGTGCCGTTCATGGCGGTCTACACCCCGGCGCTGATGCTGCAGGACGGCGGGCCGATGGCCGAGGCCTGGGGCTACTGGGTCGAGGTCGTCTACATCGTGTTCAAGGCCTGCGCCGGCATCGCGCTGTGGGGCGTGGCCGTGGTCGGCTTCCTGTTCGGCCGGGCGACGTGGTGGGAGCGCCTCGCCTGCTTCGCCGCCGGCGTGCTGCTGGTGCTGGCCCTTCCCGTCACCGACGAGGCCGGCTTCGCGCTCGGCACCGCCGTGGTCGCCGCCCACTGGTGGCGCATGCGCGGCCGGACCGGGCGGCCGGAACCGGCGGCGCCGTGAGCCTGTGCATCCTCGCCGGCGCCGCCAGGGTGGCGACACTCGCGGCGACGGCGTTCACGCTGTCGTGGACGCATTCGGTCGAGAGGACCGAGTGGCGGGAGGACTGGCGGCTGACGCCGGCCGGGCTGCATCTCGTGGAGGCGCAGGTGAAGGGCTCGGGCGCCGGCATCGACCCGCCGGAAGGCGCGGTGCTGGACGACGGCTGGTGGCGCTATGCGCCGAAGGTGCCGCCCCTGCCGCGGCTGGTGCTGGCGGCGTCGGGGGCGACGGTGTCCGGCTGGTCGCTCTGTGCCGGCGAACGAT
>JAEZXF010000145.1 GCA_023419995.1 Pseudomonadota bacterium
GGCATGCGGCGAATGAGCTGCTGGATCTCCATCAGCCTCTCGGCCGAGAGCACGTTGCGCGGCCGCGCCTCCTCGACGCCGGTGGTTTCGAGCAGGATGCGCCGCTCGGCCTCGATCTCTGGATAGAGCACGTCGCCCTGCATCAGGAAGCGGTCGAGCTGGGCTTCCGGCAGCGGGTAGGTGCCTTCCTGCTCCAGCGGGTTCTGGGTCGCGAGCACGTGGAAGGGCGTCGGGAGGTCGTGGCGGTGGCCCGCCACCGTGACGTGATACTCCTGCATCGACTGCAGCAGCGCCGACTGGGTGCGCGGGCTGGCGCGGTTGATCTCGTCGGCCATCAGCAGCTGGGCGAAGATCGGCCCGCGAATGAAGCGGAAGGAGCGCCGGCCGGCCGCGTCCTGCTCCATCACCTCGGAGCCGATGATGTCGGAGGGCATCAGGTCGGGCGTGAACTGGATGCGGCGGCCGTCGAGGCCGAGGACGACGCCCAGCGTCTCGACCAGCTTGGTCTTGGCGAGGCCCGGCACGCCGACGAGCAGGGCGTGGCCGCCGGAGAGGATCGCCACGAGCGTGCGCTCGACCACGCTTTCCTGGCCGAAGATCACCTTGCCGACGGCGTCGCGCACGGTGGAGATGTCGGCCAGCGCGCGCTCGGCCTCGGCGACCATCTGCGCCTCGCTCATCGCCGGCTCCCTGATGATTGCGCTCATGGCCGTCCGCTCCTTGTCCGTTGCGACTTGTCGCTTGCGATTCGGGCATCGCCCTTGGCGGTGCGCGTCCGTCGAGCTTAAAACACGCTGCATGGCTGACAAGCCGAACAACAGTGACTATTTCGTGACGATGAGCACAAGCACGGACAAAAGCCAATCCGCCACAAGCGGGCAAGGGATGACGGGGACGGGAGACGCCGCCGGCCTCGAGGCGCTGATCGCGCGGGCGGCGCGCGCCGGCAAGGGGCCGCCGCCGGTCGAGCGCTGGAACCCGCCGTTCTGCGGCGACCTCGACATGGAGATCCGGCGCGACGGCACCTGGTTCTACCTCGGCACGCCGATCGGCCGGCCGGCGCTGGTGCAGCTGTTCTCGACGGTGCTGCGCCGCGACGAGGACGGCCGGACCTATCTCGTCACGCCGGTCGAGAAGGTCGGCATCCGCGTCGAGGACGCGCCCTTCGTCGCGGTCGAGGTCAACGCCTCGATGCGCGACGGCGAGCAGGTGCTGACGTTCCGCACCAATGTCGGCGACGTGACCGAGGCGGGGCCCGACAACCCGCTGCGCTTCACCGAGGAGGAGGAGACGAGCGGGCTGAAGCCCTATCTCCTCGTGCGCGGGCGTCTGGAGGCCCTCGTCAACCGTGCCGTGACCTACGAGCTCGCAGCCCTGGGCGAGGAGGTCGAGGTCGAGGGCCGGCGCATGTTCGCCGTGCGCTCCAACGGCGCCGTGTTCCCGATCATGCCGGCGGACCGGCTGGAAAGCCTGAGTGCCTAGAATGCGCGGATTGCCGACACACCCCTTCACCGCCGACGATTTCCGCCGCCGGGCGGCCCACGAGAAGGCGCCGTTCGCCGATGCCGACTATGGCGACCACCGGCTCAACCCCGACATGCGCGACCTGATCGTGCGCGACGGGCTGCGCGACGCGGCGGTGCTGATCCCCGTGGTCGACCGCGGCGACGATGCGAGCGTGATCCTGACCAAGCGCACGGAGAAGCTGCGCTCGCATTCCGGGCAGATCGCCTTTCCCGGCGGCCGGCTCGACGCGACCGACCCGACGCCGGAGCATGCGGCGCTGCGCGAGACCGAGGAGGAGATCGGGCTGTCGCCACGCTTCATCGAGGTGGTGGGGCGCATGCCGGACTACGTGTCCGGCTCCGGCTTCCGCATCGCGCCGATCCTGTCGGTTGTGCGGCCGGATTTCCGGCTGACGATCAACCCCGACGAGGTCGACGACGCGTTCGAGGTGCCGCTCTCCTTCCTGATGGACCCGGCCAACCACACGCGCGACAGCCGCATCTGGCAGGAGAAGGAGCGCTACTTCTACACCATGCCGTTCGGCGAGCGGTATATCTGGGGCGTCACCGCCGGCATCATCCGCACGCTCTACGAAAGGCTCTACGCATGAGCGGGGTGTCACTTGCCGGCCGGGCCGCCTGGCTCGGCGACGAGGACCTGCAGCGGCTGCTCGCGGTTCTCTCCCGCGACGGCGAGGAGGCGCGGCTTGCCGGCGGCGCGGTGCGCAACGTGCTTCTCGGCGAGCCGGTGTCCGACATCGACATCGCCACGACCACCGTGCCGGACGAAACCGAGCGGCGGGCGCAGGCCGCCGGCTTCCGCACCGTGCCGACCGGCAAGGAGCACGGCACGATCACGGTGATCGCCGGCCGCGAGGCCTACGAGGTGACGACGCTGCGCGCCGACGTCGAGACGGACGGCCGCCACGCCAGCGTGGCTTTCGGCACCGACTGGAGGCACGATGCGGAGCGGCGCGACTTCACCATCAACGCGCTCTACGCGACCGCCTCGGGCGAGGTGATTGACCTCGTCGGCGGCCTCGCCGACCTCGAGACGCGCACGCTGCGCTTCATCGGCGACGCGGAGGCGCGCATCCGCGAGGACTACCTGCGCATCCTGCGCTTCTTCCGCTTCTTCGCCTGGTATGGCGGCGGCCGGCCCGACGCCGAGGGGCTGCGCGCCTGCGCCCGGCTGAAGGACGGGCTGGCGCGGCTTTCGGCCGAGCGCGTCTGGGCCGAGCTGAAGAAGCTGCTCGCCGCCCCCGACCCCTCGCGCGCGCTGCTGTGGATGCGCCAGACCGGTGTACTGTCGCTCGTGCTGCCGGAGAGCGAGAAATGGGGCATCGACTCGGTCCACGCGCTCGTGGCCGCCGGCGGCGACCTCGGCTGGAAGCCGGACCCGATGCTGCGGCTCGAGGCGATCGTGCCGCCCGACGCGGCGCGCATGGTGGCGATGGCCGAGCGGCTGAGGATGTCGAAGGCGGAAGCGGCGCGGCTTTCCGCCTGGGCGATGACGCCGCCCGTCGCCCATTCGGCCAGCGAGGCCGCGCTGGCGAAGATCGCCTATCGCGGCGACCGGCAGGCCGTCGACGACCGGCTGCGGCTGGGTCTGGCCTCGGCGCGGGCGCGGGCGGGGCAGGAGAGCGCGGCGCTTGCCGAGGCAGGCGGCTATCTGCGTCTGCTGCGCTTCCTCGACGGCTGGGAGAGGCCGGTGTTCCCGGTCAAGGGCAGCGATCTCGCCGGGCTGGGCATGAACGCCGGGCCCGGCATGGGCCGGACGCTGACGGCGCTCGAAACGGAATGGGTGGACGGAGGGTTCAGGGCGAGCCGCGACGCGCTGATCGCGCGCGCCGCGGAACTGGCGAGGGACGCCTGAAATCAGGCCGCGTTGCGCTTGGTCTCGATGCGCGAGCGGATGGCCTCGCCCATGGTCTCACGGATGATGGTTTCGCCCTGGGTCTCGCGCATGTGCGCGACCCCCCCGCGCCTCCCCTCGGCGTCCTCCGCATGG
>JAEZXF010000149.1 GCA_023419995.1 Pseudomonadota bacterium
CCCCCGGCCCCGCCCCCCCCCGCGGCGGCCGCGCCGCGGCCGCATGCCGCGCCTCAGGCGCCGGCCCCGGACGGCCCGGTCGCCACCGTGCCGCTGCGCGCGCTTGCCTGGGGACGCAGCGGCGACAAGGGCAACCACGCCAACATCGGCGTGATCGCGCGCCGGCCAGAGTTCTTTCCCCTGCTCGCTGCGCAGGTCGACGAGGCGAGCGTCGCCGCTTTCTTCGCCCATTATCTGCAGGGCAGGGTGACGCGCTACGTGCTGCCCGGCTTCCACGCGCTCAACTTCCTGCTGGAGGACGTGCTCGGTGGCGGCGGCACGGCGTCGCTGCGCTACGACCCGCAGGCGAAGACCTATGCCCAGATGTTCCTCGACCTGCCCGTCACGGTCCCGGCCGCATGGCTGGAGCGGGGCGGTCCGCTTTCGGGGTGGGACGGGCGATGAGAATATCGGCTTGCATGGAATAAGTTCTATAGTACACTATTACGTACTTTGATGTCGGATCAGCAGGGAGGAGCTATCCGAATGGTCGAGTTCACGACGATCAGCCTCACCGTGGAAGGCGGCATCGCCACGCTGCTGCTCGACCGGCCCTCCCGCCGCAACGCCATCGACATGGCGATGCGCGCCGAGCTTCGCGTCGCCGTCGACCGGCTGCGCAACGACGACGACATCAAGGCGTGCGTCCTCACCGGCTCCGGCGGCAGCTTCTGCGCCGGCGGCGACATCACCACCATGCGCGACCGCAAGCCCGGCTTCGAGGAAGCGCGTCAGCGCATGCGCAGCACCGGCGAGATCGTCATGGCGCTGACGACGCTGGAGAAGCCGCTGATCGCCGCCGTCGACGGCCCGGCCTTCGGCGCCGGCTTCGGCATGGCGCTCGCCGCCGACTTCGTGCTGGCGACGCCGCAGGCCCGGTTCTGTGCCTCCTTCGCGAAGATCGGCCTCGTTCCCGATTTCGCGCTGCACTATTCGCTGCCGCGCCGCGTCGGGCTGGCGCGGGCGAAGGAGATCATCTTCAGCGCCCGGGAGGTCGACGCCGACGAGGCGCTGAAGCTCGGCATCGCCTGCCGCGTCGTTGCGGCGGAGGACATCGCGGGCGAAGCCGCGGCGCTGGCCCGCAGCTTCCTCGGCGCGTCGCCCGTGGCGCTGGCGCTGTCGAAAAACCTTCTCAACCAGTCGTTCGAGCTCGATGCCCGGCAGATCGTCGACGCCGAGACCATGGCGCAGGCCGCCTGCCTGGAATCCGACTATCACCGCGACGCCGCGCAGCGCTTCCTCGAGCGCAGGCCGCCGCGGTTCACCTGGCATGCCGGTACGGATCGATAGGACGGTGCGGCGGCAGCACATGCGCGACAGATAAACGGACAGGGAGGAAACCATGAAGTTCATCAACGCCCTTCGGGCGGCCGGCATCGCGCTCGCCGCCACGACGATGTCGACGGCACTCTACGCCCAGGACAAGATCGTGCTGAAATATGCCGACCAGTTCCCGCTGACCCACGCGGCGTCGAAGCTTTCGGCGCAGCCGTTCAAGGAGTGGCTGGAGGCGCGCAGCAACGGCCGCATCGAGGTCCAGCTGTTCCCGGCCGAGCAACTTGCCAAGGCCGCGGGCCTGCTCGACGCGGTGCGCAACCGCGTCACCGACATCTCCATGGTCGGCGTCGTCTATGTCAGCGACCGCATGCCGCTGACCAGCGCCGTCGAACTGCCGGGCCTGTTCAGCGATTCGGTCGCCGGCAGCGCCGCCTTCACCCGGCTCGCCCAGAACGACCTGCTCGAGCGCGAGTACCTGCGCAACGGCGTGCGCCCGCTGTTCACCATGGTCGCGCCGCCCTACCAGCTGATGTTCGCCAAGACCGAGAAGGTCGACGACATCGGGAGCTGGCGGGCGTGAAGCTGCGCGCGGCCGGCGCGACCGGCGAGCTGATCGCCAGCTCCCTCGGCGCGGTGCCGGTGCGCGTTCCCGCCTCCGACCTCTACCTCGCGCTCGACCGTGGCACCGTCGACGGGGCGATCTACAATCCGCCGAGCCTGTTCGCCTACAAGATCGAGGAGGTGCTGGCGTCGATCACCACCAATGCCAGCCTCGGCACCGTCGCCTTCGCCGCCTTCGTCAACGAGGATGTCTGGAAAGGCCTGCCGGAGGACGTGCGCCAGCTCATCACCGAGGTCTCGAACGAGATCGGCGACACGATGGCGGCGAAGTTCAAGGAGCAGTCGGACGTCGCCTACACCAAGCTCGACGAGCTCGGCGTCAAGCTGATCGAGCTGTCGCCGGAGGTGCAGGCGCAGTTCAACGACAGGCTCCAGAGCGTCGAGACCGAATGGGTCAGCCAGATGGAGGGCCGCAACCTGCCGGGCCGCGCCATCCTCGACGCCTACCGCTCCTACCTGCAGGAATAGCCGTCCTGCCCTTCGCCCTCCGGCCGCCGCCGGAGGGCGCTTCCTCTCTGCCCGGAGCACGCGATGCAAAGAACGCTGGAGAACGGTCTCTCCTTTTTCGACCGTGCCTTCCTGATCGTCGCCCAGGGCGCGATCTTCCTGATGATGCTGTCGATCAGCGCCGACGCGCTCGGCCGCTATCTTCTCAACCGGCCGCTGCAGGGCAGCTTCGAGTTCACCTCGCTCTACCTGATGGTGATCCTGACCTTCCTCGGCATGCCGGCGACCTATGCACGGGGAGGGCACATCCGGCTCGACGTGCTGCGACCCTATCTGGCGAGGATCCCCGGCAAGCCGGTCGAGCGCATCAACGCCCTCGTCGCGGCCTGCGTGTTCGGCATCCTCACCTGGTATGCCGGCGGCGAGGCCATCAGCAAGTTCATCGAGCGCGACACCACCTTCGGCATCGTCCAGTTCCCGCTCTACTGGAGCTACGTGTGGGTGCCGCTCGGCTGCGGCGCCCTGACGCTGCGCCTGCTGGTCGAGGTCGTCTTCCAGCCCCGCGACGACGAGGAGACCGGCGCATGACCGGGATCGCGATCGGCGTAACCATCCTCCTCTTCGTGCTGCTCCTGGCGGGCATGCCGGTGGCCTTCACCATGCTGGTCACGGGTGCTGCCGGCCTCTACCTCACCGGCGGCATCTACCCGCTGATCGGCGTCCTGAAGGCCACGCCCTACGAGCACGTCGCCAGCTACACGATGTCGACCCTGCCGATGTTCATCCTGATGGCGGAGTTCCTGACGGCCGGGCGCTTCACCCGCGACCTGTTCGCCACCTCCCACAGCTGGCTCGGCCACATGCGCGGCGGCATCGCCTACGCGGCGGTCGCCGGCGGGGTGATGCTCTCGGCGGTGTGCGGCTCGAGCACGGCCGCCGCCGGCACGCTCGCCTCCGCCGCCTATCCGGAGATGCGGCGCTACGGCTACAACGACAGCTTCTCCACCGGCGCGCTGGCGGTGATCGGCACGCTGGCGATCATGATCCCGCCTTCGATCGGGCTGATCCTGTTCGGCGTGTTCACCGAGACGTCGATCGGCGCGCTGCTGATGGCCGGCCTGCTGCCCGGCGCGCTCACCGCGGTCGGCTATGTCATCACCATCGCCATCATCGTCCGGCGGAACCCGGACACCGCGCCGGTCGCCGGCGAGCCGGCACCGATGCGCGAGCGGCTGGTCGGCCTCAAGACGGTGTGGCCGATCCTGCTGCTGATGGGGGCGATGATCGGCGCGATCTATTCGGGCGCGATCACGCCGACGGAAGTGGGCGCGGTCGGCGCGCTCGCCGCGCTCGGCATCGCGGTGGTGATGGGCCGCATGGGCCGCAGGGACTTCTTCCACGCCCTTGCCACCGCCACGCGCCACTCGGCGATGATCCTCGCCATCATCGCCTGCTCGGCGGTGTTCGGCATCTTCCTCACCCTGACCGGCGTCACCCAGGACCTGCTGGTCGCGATCCAGGCCGCCGACATCCACCCCTATCTGGTGCTGTTCGCGGTGCTGCTGCTGCTGCTGGTGCTCGGCTTCTTCCTCGACCAGCTTGCGATCCTGGTGCTGACGCTGCCGCTGACATTCCCGCTTCTCTCCGGCCTCGGCTTCGACGCGGTCTGGCTCGGCATCCTGTTCGTCAAGACGGCCGAGATCGGCCTGATCACGCCGCCGATGGGCATCAACGTCTTCGTCGTCGCCAGCACCACGGGCGTGCCGGTCAGCAAGGTGTTCCGGGGCGTGTGGCCGTTCGTGGCCGCCGAGCTCGTCGTGCTGGCGCTGCTGGTGGCGTTCCCCGCCATCTCGCTGTGGTTCCCGGGGCGGATGTGATGGCGGCGGGGCTGCTGGCAGGCACCAGGGTGATCGAGCTCGGCCAGAACCTGGCCGGGCCGTTCGCCGGCGAGATCCTGGCCGACCTCGGCGCGACCGTCATCAAGGTCGAGAAGCCGGAGGGCGGCGATGACGCGCGCCGCTGGGGACCGCCGATCACCGCCGCCGCGGCGGCGGGCTTCCACGCCATGAACCGCAACAAGCTTTCCGTCGTGCTCGACCTGGCGTCGGAGGAGGGCAGGGCGAAGCTCGACGCCCTGCTCGGCGACAGCGACGTGCTGGTGCACAACCTGCGCCCCGGCGTGATGCGGAAGCTGGGCTTCGGCGCGGAAGAGGTGATGGCCCGCCATCCGCGGCTGATCTACTGCGACATGGGCGCGTTCGGCCACGTCGGCCCGCTCAGGGACCGGCCCGGCTACGAGCCGCTGATGCAGGCCTTCTCCGGCCTCATCAGCGCCAACGGCCACCCCGACGGCCCGCCGGCGCGGCTGGGCGCCTCGGTCGTCGATCTCGGCACCGGCATGTGGACGGCGATCGGCGCGCTCGCCGCGCTCCTGCGGCGCGGCCAGACCGGCAGGGGCTGCGTCGTCAACACCTCGCTGTTCGAGACGGCGCTGCTGTGGTGCGGGTTCCACCTCGTCACCTACATGACCGGCGGCGGCCTGCCGGTGCGGCACGGCACCGGCCACCCGCAGATCGTGCCCTACCAGGCGTTCGAGACCGGCAACGGCCCGTTGGTGATCGCCGCCGGCAACGACCGGCTGTTCGCGCGGCTGGCCGCGGCGCTCGGCCATCCCGAATGGGCGGCGGACCCGCTGTTCCTGACCAACGAGGACAGGAGCCGCAACCGCGGGGTGCTGCTGCCGATGATTGCCGGGATCGTCGCCGGGACCACCAAGGAAGAGCTTTCCGAGCGGCTCGAGGCGGCCGGCGTGCCCTGCGCGCCGATCCATACCGTCGACGAGGTGCTGGCGCACCCGCAGACGGAAGCGCTGGGCATCCTCCAGAGATCGCCGCAGCTCGACCTGTCTCTCATCGGCATGCCGGTCTCCTTCGACGGCGAGCGCCCGGCCTACCGCCGCGACGCGCCCGCGCTCGGCGCCGATACCGACGCCGTGCTCGTCGCCGGCCGGCAGGATCCCGTCAGTAGGATTTCGGCAGCCCGAGCGCCCGCTCGGCCACGTGGCACAGGATCAGCTCCTCGCTGACCGGCGCGATGAAGCCGAGGATGCTCTCCCGGAAATAGCGCTCGACATGGTACTCCCGGGCGAAGCCGAAACCGCCATGGGTGCGCACCGCCCGGAAGGCGGCATCGAACGAGGCCTGGCTCGCCAGATACTTGGCGCTGTTGGCCTCCAGCCCGCAGGGCTGGCCGCGGTCGTAGAGCCACGCGGCCTTGAACAGCATCAGCTCCGCTGCCTGGAGCCGCATCCAGATGTCGGCGAGGGGGTGCTGGATCGCCTGGTTCATGCCGATCGGCCGGCCGAAGACGACGCGCTCGCCGGCATAGGCGGCGGCCTTCTCCAGCACCGCCTGGCCGGCGCCGATGGCGCTGGCAGCCGCCACGATGCGCTCGGCGTTGAGCCCGTGCAGCAGCACGCGGAACCCTTCGCCCTCGGCACCGATGCGGTCTTCCTCCGGCACCGCCAGCCCGTCGATGAAGATGGCGTTGGAATCGACCGCCTTGCGCGCCATCTTCTCGATCTCGCGCACCTCGATGCGGTCGCGGTCGAAGCGGGTGTAGAATACGGTGATGCCGTCGGTCGGCCGCTTGCAGTCGGCCAGCGGCGTGGTGCGTGTGACGAGCAGGATGCGGTCGGCCTGCCGGGCCGTCGAGGTCCAGACCTTGCGGCCGTCGACCACGTAGCCGTCGCCCTCGCGCCGGGCGAAGGTGGTGATATGGGTGGTGTCGAGGCCGGCGTCGGGCTCGGTGACGCCGAAGCAGGCGCGCTCCTCGCCGGCGATCAGCGGCGGCAGCATGCGCCGCTTCTGCTCCGGGGTGCCGAAGCCGACCACCGGCTGCAGCCCGAAGATGTTGATGTGCACCGACGAGGTGGCGGCCAGGCCGAGGCGGCCGATCTCCTTCATGACGATGGCCGCCTCGGTGATGCCGAGGCCGGCGCCGCCATACTCCTCCGGGGTGGTGATGCCGAACCAGCCGTTCGCCGCCACTGTCCTCGCGAAGTCGTGGGGAAACGCCCCGTCGCGGTCGCGCTCCAGCCAGTACGCGTCGTCATAGGGGGCGCAGATGCGCGCCACGGCCTCCTGGATCGAGCGCTGCTCCTCGCTCAGGGCAAAGTTCATGCTTCCTGCCTCCCGCCATGCGGTTCGAAAGGGTCCTAGCTCCCGCCTCCCGGGCGCGCGGTCGGGCGCCAGTCGTCCACCGCGCGCTCGAAGACGTTGGCGATGCGGCGCCGCATCAGGAAGAGGTCGCCGCGGATGAAGCTGCGGTGCGCCATCACCGGCGTGTCGCGCCCGACCTCGGTCAGGGTCGATTCCTGCAGCACGACGGGCGCGGCCAGCGGGATCTCCAGGAGGCTCGCCACCTCGTGGCCGGCGAGGTTGATGGTCATCACCTGGTCGCCGACGAGATGGCGCAGGCCGGTGTGGTCGCGCACGAGCTGCGCGTAGAGCCGCGTGCGGTCGAGGTCCTCGGGGATCATGTCGAAATACCGCTTCGGCATGATGAAGTCGATGATCGAGTAGGGCTTGCCCTCGAACAGATGCAGCTTGCGCGCGGCGACCAGTGGGCCCTCGGCTTCCGGGATGAACCGGGCGGGGCCGTAGGCGCGACCGCATTCGGAATGGCCGATCACCTTGATCGAGAAGCGCGTGTCGAGGTTGAGCTGGT
>JAEZXF010000189.1 GCA_023419995.1 Pseudomonadota bacterium
ATCCCCGATACCGGGTACCATCTGTGGCTGCGCCTCCCGGACGAATGGCGCAACGCGGACCTCGTCCAGGCCGCACACGCAAACGGCGTCGCCGTCTCCCCAAGCAACCTCTTCGCCGTCGACCCAACCGACGCGCAGCCCGCAATCCGCGTCAGCATCGGCCTCCCCGACACCGCAGACCTCGTCGAACAGGGCCTCGTCCGCCTCCGAGACACCCTCCTCGGTTACAACATGCCGAAAAACCTCATAATCTGAGGCAAAACACACCCTAAACACAAAACGGAACACCAACCGCACGACGCGCATCCCGGTCGAAGAAGACGCAAGCCGACCGCACAAACGCAACCCCGACCCCACCAACCCCGACCACATGCCGAAATCGCAGGCTGCGCGCAGACCGGGAAAGAAGCGCGCTGCGGACGGAAAACGCCCGCGCGCCCGCAGGCCACTCGCCCGCATAGGCCACGACCAGCTCCGCGACGACGAAGCCCACGCGCGATTCCTCGGCCCGGTAGCCGCTCCCCCGCGACAGGTCGAGCACGGCAACCGCGTTGGCGTCACTCACAGCGCCCGTGACCACCGAGCCCAGGTCATGCCCGTCCGCCGCCGGCGACGGGGACGCGCCCATCGCCGTGATCCATTCGCGCTCGACCGGCTGGTCGCGCCATGCCATGTCGCCAAGAATCTCGCCGGCCAAGCAATCTTTTTCCGGATCCGCGAACAGGGTCTCGAAACGGGCGAGGACCTCGCCCGACCCCATGTCCCACAGGCAGCCGGTGAGCGGGGCCGCCGCCGCCGCTTGCGGCGGCAGGCGGAGCGAGCAGGCGACGCGCGCGCCGACCCGGGCCTCCTTCACGAAGGAAAAGCGATCGGCGACGCGCCGCGACCCCGCCCGGGCGACGGGCGCGTCCGCCGCGGCGTGGCGCAGCGCCTGCTCGTAGCGGGCGACGTGGAAGCGGATGTTCATGTGCCCCATGTCGTCGCATTCCCACGGCATGACGACGCCACGATGGTGGACCTCCATCGCCTCGAGATCGGAGGCGCCGCCGCTCATGATGCCGGCGACGCGGCCGCGTCGAGGTGGCCTTCGAACCGCTTCCGCAGCGCGGCCTTGTCGACCTTGCCGGTGCCGGTGACGGGCAGCGCGTCGACGAACACCACGTCGTCGGGCACCCACCATCGGGCGACGCGGGCCGCGACGTGGTCGAGCAGCGCCGCAACCGCGGGGGCGGCGCCGGCGCGCGAGACGACGAGGAGGAGCGGGCGCTCGTGCCAGCGCGGGTGCGGCACGCCGATCACCGCGGCATCGTCGACGCCGGGGAACTCCTTGGCGATGCGCTCGATGTCCTGCGAGCTGATCCATTCGCCGCCCGACTTGATGACGTCCTTCGTCCGGTCGACGAGCTGGAGGTAGCCGTCGCCGTCGATGCGGGCGATGTCACCGGTACGCAGCCAGCCGTCGTCGGTGGTGGCGGGCAGGCCGCCGACATAGCTCGCCGCGATCCACGGCCCGCGCACCTGCAGCTCGCCGGTCGCCTCGCCGTCATGCGGCAGCACCGTGCCGTCCTCGGCGGCGATGCGGGCGTCGACGCCGAAGCCGACGCGGCCCTGGCGCATCTTGAAGCCGACGCGGCCGTCCCAGTCCTGCCGCAGGTGGCGCGGCTTGATGCGGGCGGAGTTGCCGAGCGCGCTGGTCTCGGTCATGCCCCAGCCCTGGAACACCTCGACGCCGTAGTCCTGCTCAATCACCCGCAGCATCTCGGTGCTCGGGGCAGAGCCGCCGATGTTGACGCGCTTCAGCGTGCGCGGCCCGGCTCCGCGCTCGCGCCAGAAGCGCATCAGCGCGGTCCAGACCGTCGGCACGGCCGCGGTCGCGGTGACGCCTTCGTCGTCCATCAGCCCGGCCAGCGCCTCGGCCTCGTAGTTGCGGCCGGGCAGCACCAGCCCGGCGCCGGCCATCGGCGCGATCCACGGCAGGTTCCAGCCATTGGCATGGAACAGCGGCGGCGTGGCGAGGATGGTGTCGCCGAAATAGGCGACCGGGCCGATCTGGTCGCCCATCAGCGAGCGCATGCAGGCGAGGAAGATCGAGCGGTGCGAGTAGAGGACGCCCTTGGGGTCGCCGGTGGTGCCGGAGGTGAAGCAGAGCGTCGCGGCCGTGCGCTCGTCGAGGTCGGGCCAGCGGTCGGCCGCGTCGCCGGCCGCGAGCAGCTCCTCGTAGCAGGCGGCATCGCCGGCATCGGCCGGCATGCCGGCGCGGTCGGTCATGACGACGATGCCGCGCAGCGCCGGAAGCCGGTCGCGCAGCGGCGACAGGATCGCCCAGCAGGCGAGGTCGACGCACAGCAGCTTCGCGCCGCCTCGGGCGACGATGGAGACGATCTGGTCGCCGAACAGGCGCGGGTTGACGGTGTGGAGCACCGCGCCCATTCCCGGCACCGCGTAGTAGAGCTCAAGATGGCGGTCGGTGTTGAAGGCGAGCGTCGCCACGACATCGCCGCGGCCGATGCCGAAGGCGCGGGCCAGCGCGTCCGACAGCCGGCAGCTCCGAGCGTGGACCGCCGCGTAGCTGGTGCGCAGGATGCCGCCCTCGATCGAGCGGACGACGATCTCCTCGTCGCCGTGATAGCGCGCGGCATAGCGGACCGGCCGGCTGCACAAGAGCTGCTCTTCCATCATCAGGCCAAGCATGCATACCTCCCGGTCATTCCCGCCGCCTTCCGTCCCGTCTCAATCCCGGTGGAGGCGGCCGCCCTCGGCCGCCCGCCCGCGCAGGAGCGCCCGCGGATCGAAGCCCACGCCCAACAGCCCCGCCCGCGCCA
>JAEZXF010000278.1 GCA_023419995.1 Pseudomonadota bacterium
ATCCCCGACCGGGACCGGCGCGAATGATGCCACCGGCCTTTCGCGAGGATGCGCTTCAGCCTCGGGGGCAGGTCACTTTTCGGAACCCTGTGCGGCGTGACGAGTTGACCATTCCCGACCCCAACGCACAGGAGGCCATCACCATGGACCATAGCAACCACGTTCCGCTGAGAAGCGCCGAGCTCGTCCCGACCGTGCTCGAAGGCGCCACCATCTACGGCCCCGACGACGAGAAGATCGGCTCCGTCTCCCACATGCACGGCAGCGAGGTCGTCGTCGACGTCGGCGGCTTCCTCGGCATCGGCGCGAAGCCGGTCGCCGTCTCGGTCAGCGACCTCGACTTCATGCGCGACGAGGACGGCGACGTTCACGCCGTCACCAACTGGACCAAGGACCAGCTCAAGGCGATGCCCGAGCATCACCACTAGGTTCCGGCAACGCGCCGGACGGCTACGGGCCGCGTCAATCGGGCCCGGCGGCAACGGCGAACGGTGAGGTTTTCCCGATTTCCCTCACCGGCCAACGAAACGGCAGACGAGCGTCTATCCCGCCCGGCCCGTAGCCTTGTTCCGCGACCGTCTCTGCGCCGGCCGGGCGGCGATCCTCGCCCGGCCGAACTCGTGTCCGGCGATCAGCTCGTGGCGTCCAGCCACTTGTAGTAGCGGACGGAGGCGGCAAGGAGCCACGGGTTGCCGGAATAGAGCGGCCGGGTCTGGAACCGCGTGCCGTCGAAGCCGGTGTGCCCTTCCCTGAGGCCGAGCACCTTCTGGCCGGTGCGCATGCCGAGATAGCTCGCCATCGACACGCCCGAGCCGCAATAGCCCATCGCGTAGTGCATGCCGTTGTGGCTGCCGGTATGGGCAAGCGTGTCGAAGGTGTAGGCGACGAAGCCCATCCACGAATGGCTGATGCGCGTGCCGTCGGGCAACAGGCGGTGGTAGTACCCTGCGGCTGTCGGAGACGATGCGGTTCTGTGTGGGATCACGCCGCCCATCACCTCGCGCGGCGCTCCACGAGACGACGAGGAAGCTTTATATCGTCCATGCCGAGGCTGCTTCGGGTAGGTCCGCGGGTTTGACCGCTTCCGGCCGACATTCGCGGCCCGCTCCCCGGCAGGTCCCGAAATCGTCCGATCCGTGCGATAGTGGCCGTCAGGCCAGCGCGAACGGAGGACGAGCAGATGTACAGGCACATACTGATTGCGACAGACGGTTCCGAGCTTGCGGACAAGGGCGTGGAGCAGGGGTTCGCCCTCGCCCAGGCGCTCGGCGCCAGGGTGACGGTCCTCGGCGTCACCGAGCCGCTGTCGTGGCGCGTGAGGCAGGCGGCGCTCAATGCCGGCGTCGACGACCCCGCCGGCCGCTACGACCAGACCATCGACGAGGACATGAAGCGGCGGTTCACCTCCATCGGCCAGCGCGCGGCGGAGAAGGGCGTGGCCGTGGAGTTCACCCACGAGATCGACGAGCACCCCGCCGAGGCCATCATCCGCCTGGCCGACCGGGAGAAATGCGACCTCATCGTCATGTCGTCGCACGGGCGGCGGGGCGTGCGGCGGTTCATCCTCGGCAGCCAGACCGCCGAGGTGGTGACGCACACGACCATCCCCGTTCTCGTCATCCGGTAGCTTCCGGCATCCCGATCCGGATCGGGCGGTCGCCGTCCGGCTGCAACGGTAGGCAGACAGGCAAGGCGGCTCCGGCTTGTGCTCGTCGGGGGGGCGGGGCGGACGGTTTGCGCCTCTCCATGCCGGATGCTGGCGTCGTGCCGGTGCTTTCCGTCAAACACCCGCGCGGCCGGATGCGATTTCCCGAATGCGGCCCGGCTGCGGTGATGGTCCGTTTGCCGGGTTCTCACTCTGCACACTGCCGCTGACGGGAATCGGTCCCGCAAAGGATGCCCGTAAATTATTAACGCACTTGATAGTGAGTATTGACTTGCGCCGGCCGGAGGACCATTGATGCACCCGTATCGTCGGGGAGGCGGCGTCGCAGGGAGGGTCGAGGACAATGTCGGATCCGGACGGCTGGCGGGCCATGGCCCCGGCGGAGCGCTGATGGTTTCCGTCCCGCACCAGCCTGAAGCCACGGCCCCACGGGAGGCGCCCGTCGCGCATTTCGCCGCCGGCGACGCGCGCGGGCTGCGCCAGGATGGGCTGTGCATCTACAAGGGCATTCCCTATGCCGTGCCGCCGACCGGCGACCGGCGCTGGCGGCCGCCAGCGCCGATGCCGCGCTGGGACGGCGTGCGCGACGCTACCGCCTCCGGTCCGGCCTGCACGCAGCCGGCGCGGCGCGGCGGCAGCATCTACGCCAGCGAGCTGGAACAGACGGCGGAAGACTGCCTGTTCCTCGACATCTGGGCGCCGGAAGGGGCGAAGGACCTGCCGGTTCTCGTCTGGATCCATGGCGGCTCGTTCATCTGGGGCGCCGGCAGCGAGCCACACCATGACGGCGCGGCGCTGGCCCGCCGGGGCGCGGTCGTCGTTTCCATCAACTATCGCCTCGGCGTCTTCGGCTATCTCGCCCATCCCGGATTGAGCGCGGAATCGCCCGCCGGCGTCTCCGGCAATTATGGCCTGCTCGACCAGATCGCGGCGCTCGCATGGGTGAAGCGCAACATCGCCGCCGTCGGCGGCGATCCCCGCAGCGTGACGATCGCGGGGGAGTCGGCCGGCGCGCTGAGCGTACTCTACCTGATGGCCGCGCCGGCGGCGCGCGGCCTGTTCGCCGGCGCGATCGCGCAGAGCGCCTACATGATCTCGACGCCGGCGCTGAAGGACGAGCGCCACGGCCACGAGCCGGTCGAGGCTGCGGGTGTGCGACTCTGCGCGCAGATCGGCGTGGACGGCATCGCCGCCCTGCGGGCCATGGATGCGCAGGCGCTTGCCGACGCAGCGCTGCGCGCCGGCTTCCTGCCGGGTGGGGCGGTCGACGGCCACGTCCTGCCGGACCAGCTCGTCGCCGTCTTCGAACGCGGCGAACAGGCACGCGTGCCGCTGCTTGCCGGCTTCAACAGCGGCGAGGTGCGCTCGCTGCCCTTCCTCGTGCCGCCGCTGCCGGCGACGGCCGCGGCCTACGAGGCCGAAATCCGCAGCCGCTACGGAGACCTCGCGGACGGATTCCTGTCGCTCTACCCCTCGGACGACATCGCCGAAGGCGCGCTTTCCTGCATCCGCGACGCGCTTTACGGCTGGACCGCGCTGAAGCTCGCGCAGGCGCAGAAGGCGGCCGGCCTTCCGTTCTTCCTCTATTATTTCGACCATACCTATCCGGCCGCCACGGCGGCGGGCCTCGACGGCTTCCACGCCTGCGAGCTGCCCTACCTGTTCGGCACCGCCGACCGCACGCCGCCGCTGTGGCCGGCCATCCCCGCGACCGAAACCGAGGCGGCGCTGTCGCGCGCCATCGGCGACTACTGGATCGGGTTCGCCCGCACCGGCGCGCCGCAGGCGCCGGGCGCGCCGGACTGGCCCGACCACGCGCCGGAGGGCGCGTTCATGCACTTCGCCGATGCGCCGCAGGCCTCGCGCGGCCTGCTGCCCGGCATGTTCGCGCTCCACGACGCGGTGGTGTCGCGGCGGCGCGCGGC
>JAEZXF010000304.1 GCA_023419995.1 Pseudomonadota bacterium
GCTTCACGGTTCCGCGGAACCGGCGCGACCTGTCTGCCCGTTTCCCGCGGCTCCCCGCGGGACTCTTGCCTCTTCAGGACCTGCTCTAGCCGCGGGCGTCGGGACCGACGATGCGGCGCAGCAGCGCGACGCCCATGGCCGGAGCCGGATCGCGGACCAGGCGGAAGCCGAGATTGTCGGGCGGCGCCATGCCGGCGGCGCAGCCGCCGCTCTTGCCGTCGCGCAGGAAGTTGGACATGTAGCCGCGGTGCTGGCCGCCGATGACGCGCACGCCGCAATTGACGGTGGCCTCGGCGAGCCGCCCGGCCGCGTCGACCCGGTTGCGCGCGAAGCAGGTGTCGGTCCACTCCCAGACGTTGCCGGAAAGGTCGGCGAGGCCGTTGGCGTTGACGCCGAAATGGCCGCGCGGCTTCGGCTGCATGTCGCGCTCGCGCGGGTCGGCGCGGTAGCGATAGGCCGCGAGCCAGCGCGCGGCGGGGTTGGAGCCGTCGTCGTCCTCGACGCCGCTGGCGTCGCCGCCGAAGCGCTCGGCCGCGGCGAAGGCCCATTCCTCGTCGCTCGGCAGGCGCCAGTCCTCGCCGGTCCTGTCGGAGAGCCACGCCGCGTAGGCGACGGCGTCG
The DNA here is from genome assembly GCA_023419995.1 of Pseudomonadota bacterium. Classification (GTDB taxonomy): domain Bacteria; phylum Pseudomonadota; class Alphaproteobacteria; order Rhizobiales; family Rhizobiaceae; genus Aerobium. The sequence continues at coordinate 621 of JAEZXF010000304.1, forward strand.
CGGTAGCTGACGCCGGTGACCGGGATCTCGCCCTCGGCGCGCGTGTCGGCGGGCTGGCAGGCCCCGTCGGCGACGCAGGCGGCATATTCGGCGACGCTGACCTGGTACTTCATGATCTCGAGCGGGCGGCGGATCTGCTTGTCGACCGTCGGGCCCTTGACGACCCGGCCGTTGCGCAGGAACTCGCCGGGCACCGGGTACTCGAAGCGGCCGCCGGCGAGGGTGATCGTCTCGATCGGGGCGACGACGCCGGGGCGGCCGGCGGGCGCGGGCTTGTCCGCCGGAGGGATGAGGAGGGCTGCCGCGGCAAGCGACGCGGCGATGGCGACAGCAGCGGAAATACGGACCTTCATCTCTCGTCTCCGTCTCGGCGGGTCATGGACGAATGATAAACGACGCTCGGTCTATCTCTTTGTTTTCGCGCAATTCTGGCGGCGAAATCGCCGGCGCGGGGTGCGCCAAAAGGAAGCGGCCCGCCCCCGGAGAAGGACGGGCCGCAGCCAAGGTCAAGACACCCTGATCCCGATCAGTTGGTCGGGATCGGCCCCGGCGCCTCGACCTGCATCATGAGGTCGTTGTTCCACTCGCCGTCGACCACCACGTGGGCGGTGGCGCCGAGCTCAGCGGCCTCGATGAGGTTGTGGTTGACGTAGGCGTAGACGCCCGGCTGCAGGAAGGTGTAGAGCGCCGCGCCCGCGGAACCGCCACGGATGAACCAGGTCTCCAGGTCCTTGGCGGGCGTGTTGGCGAACTTGCCCTCTTCCCAGACGTAGTCGCCGTGGCCGCCGATCAGGTGGGGCCGGCTGTCGCGGTTGGCCTGGGAATGGACGAACAGCACCGTCTCGCCCACCTTCGACTTCATGGCGTTCTCGCCCGTCAGCCCGCCGACCCGGCCGTTGAAGACCACGTGGGTCGGGACGAGGCCGCGCATGACCTCCATCGTCTCCTCGTAGCTCTCGCCCAGCGAGTCGAACTTCTTGAAGTTGCCGTTCTCGTCGCGCGGGATGTAGAACTCGTTCTCGCCGATGTAGTAGACGGTGTCGTACTTGACGAGCTCGCCCTTGTCGTTCTTGAGGCCGTCGCGCGGCAGCACCATGATCGTGCCGTGCATGCCCGAGACGACGTGCCAGGGGATCATGCCTTCCGGCGCGCAGTGGTAGACGAAGGTGCCGGACCGGGTGGCCTTGAAGCGCAGCTTCACCTGCTCGCCGGGCATGACGTTGGTCAGCGCGCCGCCGCCCAGCGCGCCCGTGGCGGCATGGAAGTCGACGTTGTGTGGCATCTCGTTGGTCTCGGGGTTGATGAGGGTCAGCTCGACATAGTCGCCCTCGTGCACGACCATCATCGGCCCGGGGATGGTGCCGTTGTAGGTCATGGCCCGGAGCTCGGTGCCGTCATTGTCGATGACCAGCGGCTTCTCCTCGATCGCCATCGAGAACTCGACGACCTTGGGGCCGCCGCTGGCGACCTGCTCGTGAGCGTGCACGAAGGGCGGGGCGACCAGGGTCACCTTCTCGCGCGGCAGGTCGGCGATTTCCTCGGCGTGGGCAACCACCTGCAGGCCGGGAAGAGCGGCAACGGCCGCAGCGGCGCCGGCAACACCCAGAAGAGCTTCGCGTCTGGTGAACATGGTCTGTCTCCTTGAATGACCTAGTGTTCCTTTCGATGGCTGGAATGTAGGAACGGCGGCGTTCCCCGACTTTGCGCTGGCGCAAAAAACTATACTGCACCTGCACAACAAACGCGGACAGCTTGTCGCAGATAGGCGAAAAAGCGCAGATTCCACCGCTATTTGCGGCCAGGGGTGCGACAGATTGAACCGAGGGGCCTTGTCCGCTAGCTTTCTTCCCCAAGGGCAACGGGCATGGGCGGACAGGCATGGAAAAGCGGAGCGCGCGGCGCATCATCCTCGCGGCAATGGCGGCGGCGCTCGCCGGCCTGTCGGCCCCCGCGGCCGCGGCGGGGCAGTGCGCGGCGGAGGTGGCCGCGCTGCAGCGCCTCGCCGAGGGCGTCGAGGTCTCCTTCGAGGCGCCGGCCCAGGTGGTCGCGGGCGAGCCGATCGAGGTGCGCTGGTCGAGCGCGGCCGGCATCCATGACGGCGGCGGCGAAGCCTGGCTGATGGTGGTTTCCGTCGACGCCGTCCGCTTCGCCGGCGCGGGGTTCGTGCCGTTCCCCGGCGGCCTGCCCGGCCCGTCCGACATCGCCTTCGCGGGCGAGTGGATGCGCGCGGCGGTTCCCCTCCACCTCGCGCACGGCTCCGATCGGGGCAGCTTCCGCATAAAGCCGTTCCGCGAAGGCGCGTTCGGCCTGTCGTGGGCGGTGGTGGCGGCCACGTCCTGCGGGGAAAGGCAGCTCACGGAAACCCGCTCCTTCCGCACCGAGGTGGTCAGCCGGCGGGCCTCGATCGTCGTCCACGACCTCTACGACCATTCCCGGGCAGGCTCGGCCATCGAGACGCGCAACGGGCGCCACCGCCTGCTGGCGTTCGACGGCTACTTCCAGGTGTTCGACGCCGCCACCGGCGCCAAGATCCTCGACCGGCGCGGCTACTGTCCCGACTTCTCGCCCACCGGCCGCTTCGTGGCGGCGCTGTCCGACCTGGCGCAGGGCGAGTGCAGCTTCTTCACCGCCGGGCGCGGCATGCCGAAGTTCGAGGTGGTCGACCTGGTCTCCGGCAAGGTCGTGGCCCAGCCGGACCCGCCGGCGCTGTGGGCGCACGGCGACGCCTTCCTGTTCGTCCCGCCGAAATGGTGGAAGCTGCTGCAGCCGCCCGGCCACGTGCTGAGCCTGCTGGTCGACCCCGAGGACGGCGCGGAGAGCGCCCCGCTGGTCGAGGTGCACGAGATGAGCACGCTGCGGCTGGCGCTGGAGCGCGGGCTGCTCGCCGTCGGCGGAATGGAGGAGGACGAGGACGTCGGCGAGGTGTACAACCTCCTCGCCGGGCCGGGCCTCCCCGAGGCCGGCGAGGACGACGACGAGGCGGAGAGCGGCCGCGTCGAGACGTCCGTTCCCGGCAGCGCCGCGCGCCTGCCGGCCATCGAGGGCGCGCTGCCCGGCGGCATCGCCAGCCTGCCGTCGCCGGTCGCCGACCCGTCATTCCTGATGTCGCACCTGCGCTACATCGACGACCTGCCCGGCGTGCTGGAGGATTTCGGCGACGTGCAGCCGCTCGCGGACCGCTCGCCGACGCATCCGCTCGCAGCCGACGCGTCGGTCGGGATCGCGCAGTCCGGCGAGGATGCCGGTGCCATGCTCGCCGCAGGCGTCGCCCGCGGCGCGATGTCGATCGCGCCCGGCAAGCGCGGCGGCGACCGCATCCTCGAGCTGGCGTCCGCGCTTTCGGGCGTGGGTTTCGAGCCGTCCGACGCGGTCTCGGCCCTCGGCGGCGACCTGTGGGCGCGCCTCTTCACGGTCGACGCCATGGAGATGGACGACGACGCCAAGGCGGATGCCTACCACGGGCGCAACGAGACGATCCGGGCCGAGATCCGCCGCCGCGTCGCGGCCGACGTGCCGCAGGCCGAGGCCGTGTTCGGACAGGCGATGGGCTGCTGGCCGAGCGGCGGCCGGCTGGGGGACAACCTCGCCGGCGCCTGGCGCTACGCCTCGTCCGGCCGCGTCGTCTGGCTCACCCATGCCGGCTGCCAGGGCATCGGCACGGTCGGCAACCTCGCCACCAACCAGCTCGACCTGTTCGTCAGCGACGCCGGCGGGACGCGCCACTACAACCTCCTGTTCGACGCCGAGTTCTACCCCGACGCCCTGCCCCCGGACGAGGACGACGAGGACGGGGAGTTCGTCGAGACCCCGCCCGTCGAGGAGGTCGAGGCGGGCTACGGCACCCTCGCCTCGGCGGCCACCGGGAAGCCGGCGAAGATCGAGTACGCCTTCCACCAGCTTCTCGAGCAGCGCGATCTCGGCCCCGCCTTCGTCGGCGGCCGCTTCATCGTGCTGTCGGTGCTCGACCGGCTCTATGTCGTCGACCACCGCAACCTGACGCTGTCGGGGCCGGTGCGGCTGGCCAGCTCCGGCAAGGGCGCGACCTTCGCCGCCTCGCGCGACGGCCGCCACTTCATGCAGGTCAACGACGACGGCTCGCTCGCCATCCATCGGCTCGACACCGGCCGGCCGGTGCTGCGCGGGCGCTATGTCGACGACGAGATGGCGCTGTTCGACGATGCCGGCCACTTCGTCTCCACCCGCGAGGGCGCGAGCTACGTGCATCTGCGCTTCGAGGGCCGGTCGCAGCTCTACAGCCTGTCGCAGATGGCCGGCGCGCTGGAGCGGCCCGACATGGTGCGCGCCGCGCTGTCCGGCACGGCGAGGCCGGCCGCAGCGCCGGTGCTGACCGCGCCACCGCTGCTGTCGGT
>JAEZXF010000371.1 GCA_023419995.1 Pseudomonadota bacterium
GCGTCTCCTCGCGGGCGAGCTGCCCCAGCGCGCGCTTCATCTCCTCCATCTCCAGCCGCAGGATCTGCGTCTGGCGGTCGTCGCTCTCCTCGGAGAGGCGGTGGATCATCGACGAAAGACGCTCGAACTCGGCGCCGAGCTCGGCCGCGTGGCCGCGCGGGGCGGTGCTGCCGAGCGCGCGCTCGATCTCGGCGCGCAGCGCGGCGAACTCGCGGCGCAGGCCGGCGTTCATCTGCTGGCGCAGCTCCTCGCGCAGCGCCTGCATCTCGCCGGCGACGGCCGACTGCGCCTGCGCGCGGGGATCCCGCGCGTAGTCGTCGCGGCGCGGAGAGGCGTCGTAGCGATCGTCGTGGAAGCGGTCGTCGGCGTAGGGGCGGTGCGCCCGGCGCTCCGCGCCGGGTTCGCGGCCGCGACCCGCGGTGCGGCCCAGCCGGCCTTCCAGCGCGTCGAGCGTGCCGTCGAGGTCGTCCAGCGAGGTGCCGGCCCGGCGCCTGCGGCCTGCGTTCACCGACTCGAGATAGGATCGTTTGTCGCGCATGGGAACGTCCGTTGCCGCCTTGCTGGCCGGGACGATCCCGGCGCATCTCATCTGGTGCCGCGGCTTTCCCGAAATATCGCCGCCTGGGGAGGCGATCCGAATCGGGCTGTGGTCGCGGGTGGCAGAACCGTGAGCCAACAACGGACGGGATAGTCACGGGACACCGACCTCCGCACATTTCCCCGAACGTGGTAAACAACCCGTTAACCAAGGTTACTTGTTTGAATTCGCGGGCCTTCTCGGAACGGCTGCAATGCAGCATTCCCCAGCGAGAGATTTCGCACTTGCAGCATGGCGGCGATGGCGTTATATGCGCGCCAAATTTGACCGTCCGCAAAGCAGGCGGTCATTTCTTATGTAGGACTAGGTTCGGTTGCCCTTCGCCCCAAGGGCATCCACTGCGCGTTCCCGCCGTTGCCGGAACGCCCATGGGGATACGTGATATGATGAACATGATGACGGCCGGCGCGAGCCCGGCCATTGCCGACGATCTTTCGGACGGTTTCACCCGCATTGGCGACGTCGCGCGCCAGTTCGGCGTGACGCTGCGCGCCCTTCGCTTCTATGAGGACAAGGGACTCATCTCTCCGAAGCGGGAGGGGAGCACGCGCCTCTACACCCACAGGGACATCACGCGGCTCAAGCTCGTGCTGCTCGGTCGCAAGATCGGGTTCTCGCTGCGCGAGGTCAAGCAGATCATGGATCTCTACGATCCGGCCAGCGGCAACAGCCGCCAGTTCCGCACGCTGATCGAGAAGTCCGAGCGCCAGCTCGTCAAGCTCGAGAAGCAGCGCGCCGCCATCGACGAGGCGATCGGCGAGCTGAAGGAAGCCGTCTCCGGCTGGCGCGCCACCCTGGCCGCTCGCCAGCAGCCGCTGTCGGCCACGGCCTGAGCCGGCCGCCCGCGGCCGCCTGAACGAGGAAAGGGGCGCATCCCGGATGCGCCCCTTTTTCGTTGCGGCCACGCGGGCGTCGTCCTGTGCGCCGGCGCGCGAATGTCCGTGCGCTCGCCGAAGGGGCCGGGGGCCTGATATTGCCATGCGCGCCCGGGGGAATATCCTGCCTGCATGCTTCGGCCCTTTGGCCGCGATGCGGCGGCTTCGCAGAGCCGTCGAATCCGCGCCGGCGGGGAAAATTCGCGCCGGCGGAGGGCTTGCGACAGAAATTGACGTTTACGCAAACGTCAATTGTTGGTATGGTCCGGCCAACATCGCTTTCAGTCGGCGGCGCGAGGGTCCCGGCTGGCATTTTGCATGCTTCCGGAGGATCTTTCATGACGACCTACAAGGCACCTGTCGCGGATACGCTGTTCCTTCTCAACGAGGTTCTCGGCTACGAGCGCCATGCCAACCTGCCCGGCTTCGCCGATGCGCCGGCCGACATGCTCGAGGCCATCCTCGGCGAGGCGGCAAGGCTTGCCGAGAATGTCGCCCATCCGCTGAACCGCGTCGGCGACCAGCTCGGCTGCGTGCGCCACGACGACGGCTCGGTGACGACGCCGAAGGGCTTCAAGGCCGCCTACGACCAGTACCGCGAGGGCGGCTGGATGTCGCTCGCCATCCCGGCCGAGTTCGGCGGCCAGGGCCTGCCCTACACGGTCCATTCCGCGGTCGGCGAGTATTTCTCCTCCGCCAACATGGCGCTGATGATGTATCCGGGCCTCACCCAGGGCGCGATCGCCGCCATCCTCGAGCACGGTTCCGAGGAGCAGAAGCAGGCCTTCGTGCCGAAGATGGCCGAGGGCGTGTGGACCGGCACCATGAACCTGACCGAGCCGCATTGCGGCACCGACCTCGGCCTGCTGCGCACCAAGGCGGTTCCGGTCGGCGACGGCAGCTACCGCATCTCCGGCCAGAAGATCTTCATCTCGGCCGGCGAGCACGACATGAGCGAGAACATCATCCATCTGGTGCTCGCCCGCATCGAGGGCGCGCCCGAGGGCGTCAAGGGCATCTCGCTGTTCATCGTGCCGAAGTTCGCGCTCGACGCCGACGGCAACCCCGGCAAGCGCAACGGCGTGTCCTGCGGCTCCATCGAGGAGAAGATGGGCATCCACGGCAACGCCACCTGCGTCATGAACTTCGACGACGCGGTCGGTCACCTGATCGGCGAGGAGAACGGCGGCTTGAAGGCCATGTTCGTGATGATGAACGAGGCCCGCCTCGGCGTCGGCCTGCAGGGCCTGTCGGTCAGCGAGGTCGCCTACCAGAACGCGGTGGCCTATGCGAGGGAGCGCATCCAGGGCCGCTCGCTCTCCGGCCCGAAGGCGCCGGACAAGAAGGCCGACCCGATCATCGTCCACCCCGATATCCGCCGCAACCTGATGAACATGCGCGCGATCAACGAGGCGGGCCGCGCGCTCATCCTGTGGACCGCGCTCAAGTCCGACGTCGCCCATCGCTCCGAGGACGCGGCCGAGCGCCAGGAGGCCGGCGACCATCTCGGCCTGATGACCCCGGTCATCAAGGGCGTGCTCACCGACAAGGGCTTCGACAACGCGGTCGCCGCCCAGCAGGTCTTCGGCGGCCACGGCTACATCGAGGAGCACGGCATGAGCCAGTTCGTGCGCGATGCCCGCATCGCCATGATCTACGAGGGGGCCAACGGCATCCAGGCGCTCGACCTCGTCGGCCGCAAGCTGGCGCAGAACGGCGGCCGCGCCGTGCAGGCCTTCTTCAAGGACGTCGGCGAGTTCTGCGAGCAGAACCGGTCCGACGAGGCGCTGGCGCCGTTCACCAAGTCGCTGAAGAAGGGCCTGAACGACCTCCAGGCCGCGACGATGTGGCTCATGCAGAACGCGATGGCCAGGCCCGACAATGCCGGGGCCGCCTCGGCCGACTACCTGCACCTGTTCGGTCTGGTGGCGCTGGGCTATATGTGGGGCCGCATGGCCAAGGTCGCGCAGGAGAAGGTCGCGGCCGGCGCCGCGACCCCGCTGCACGAGGCCAAGCTCGTCACCGCGCGGTATTACTTCGACCGCATCATGCCGGAATCGGCGGCGCATCTCGCCCGCATCTCGGCCGGCGCCGACTCGATGATGGCCCTTGCCGAGGACGCCTTCTAGGGAGTATCGGGCATAACTGTTCAGCCTTGAACGTCCTGCCGGAAGGCGGGGACAGGCCGCAACATCGCACTGGGGAGGTGCATCTTGGCGAAGCGACCGGCGGAAATTCTCGATCTTCCGAAGCCCGCATGGGCGGGCGAGGAGGTCGGCATGCTCTACGACATGGCGACCAGGTTCCTCGAGACGGAGATCGCTCCGCGCTACGAGGAGTTCGAGAAGGCCGAGAAGTTCGACCGCGAGAGCTGGCTGAAGGCCGGGCAGAACGGCCTTCTCTGCGCCTCGATGCCGGAGGAGTACGGCGGCGCCGGCGGCACCTACGCCCACGAGGCGGCGATCATCGAGGCGATCAGCCATGTCGGCGTCGACGGCTTCGGCATCGCGCTGCACAACGCCATCGTCGCGCCCTACATCCTCCACTACGGCTCGGAGGAGCAGAAGCGCAAATGGCTGCCGAAGCTCGCCAGCGGCGAACTGATCGGCGCCATCGCCATGACCGAGCCGGGCGCCGGCTCCGACCTCCAGGGCGTCAAGACTCGCGCGGTGAAGGACGGCAACCAGTACTCGATCTCCGGTTCCAAGACCTTCATCACCAACGGCCAGCTCGCCAACCTCATCATCGTCGTCGCCAAGACCGATCCCGAGAAGGGCGCCAAGGGCACCTCGCTGATCGTGGTCGAGACCGACGACGTCGAGGGCTTCGAGCGCGGCCGCAACCTCGACAAGATCGGCCTGAAGGCCAACGACACCTCCGAGCTGTTCTTCAACGAGGTGCGCGTGCCGACCTCGAACCTGCTCGGCGCCGAGGAGGGGCAGGGCTTCATCCAGCTGATGCAGCAGCTTCCGCAGGAGCGCCTGCTGATCGGCACCCAGGCGGTCGCCATGATCGAGCGGGCGCTGGCGCTGACCATCGACTACGTCAAGGAGCGCAAGGCCTTCGGCCAGCCGATCCTCGCCTTCCAGAACACCCAGTTCAAGCTGGCGGAGCTGAAGACCGAGGCCACCATCGGCCGCGTCTTCCACAACGACTGCGTCGCGCGCCACGTCGCCGGCGGCCTCGACCCCGTCACCGCCTCGATGGCCAAGGCCTGGCTCACCGATCTCCAGTGCAAGGTCATGGACGAGTGCCTCCAGCTCCACGGCGGCTACGGCTACATGAACGAGTATCCCATCGCCCGCATGTTCCGCGACGCCCGCGTCCAGCGCATCTATGGCGGCACCAACGAGATCATGAAGCTTCTGATCGCCAGAAGCCTGTAGGGGAGAGCCATTCATGCCGAGCCACGGCGCGGAACTTTTGTGGAAGGCGGAGGCGCAGGAGGATTTCCTCGCCGGGCGCTATTCGCGGCGTCACGAGATCCGCTTCGACGGCGGCGCCGCCATCGCCGGCTCGTCCTCGCCCTCCGTGGTGCGCGAGCCCTACAGCGACCCGGCGGCCGCCGACCCCGAGGAGCTGTTCGTCGCCTCCATCGCTTCGTGCCATATGCTGTGGTTCCTCGACTATGCCCGGCGCGCCGGCGTCGGCGTGCGCACCTATCGCGACGCGCCCTTCGGCGAGATGGCGAAGAACGCCGAGGGCAGGACGGCCGTCGTCGCGGTGACGCTGCGCCCGCACGTCGACTGCGACGCCGACCGCGCCACCCTTGAGGAACTGCATCACAAGGCGCATGAAGCCTGCTTCATCGCCAACTCCGTCACCAGCGACGTTCGCGTCGAACCGGTTTTCGAATCGTAAGGGCCCAGATCAAAGGGAAGGAAGCAGATCATGGCTGAAGCCTATGTCTACGACGCCGTACGCACCCCGCGCGGGCGCGGCAAGAAGGACGGCTCGCTGCATGAAGTGCCGGCCGTCAGGCTGGCGGCGAAGGTGCTGGAGGCCGTGCGCGACCGCAACGGGCTCGACACGAGCCAGGTTGACGACATCATCTTCGGATGCGTCGACCCGGTCGGCGAGGCCGGCTCGGTGATCCCGCGCGCCGCCACCTTCGAGGCGGGCTACGCCACCGAGGCCCCCGGCATCCAGATCTCGCGCTTCTGCGCCTCCGGCCTCGACGCCGTCAACCTCGGTGCGGCGAAGATCGCCGGCGGCCTCGACGACATCGTCATCGCCGGCGGCGTCGAATCGATGAGCCGCGTCGGCATGGGCATGTCGGGCGGCTCCTGGTTCATGGACCCGTCCGTCGGCCTGCCGGGATACTTCGTGCCGCAGGGCGTCTCCGCCGACCTGATCGCCACCAAGTACGGCTTCTCCCGCGACGACGTCGACGCCTATTCGGTCGAGAGCCAGAAGCGTGCCGCGCACGCCTGGGAGAAGGGCTGGTTCAAGAAGTCGGTCATCCCGATCAAGGACCAGAACGGCCTCGTCATCCTCGACCATGACGAGCACATGCGGCCGAGCACCGACATGCAGTCGCTCGCCTCGCTCAACCCCTCCTTCGTCATGCCGGGCGAGATGGGCGGCTTCAACGCCGTCGCCATCCAGCGCCACCCCGAGGTCGAGGCGATCAACCACGTCCACCATGCCGGCAACTCCAGCGGCATCGTCGACGGCGCGGCCGCCGTCCTCCTCGGCTCGAAGAAGGCCGGCAAGGCGATGGGCCTGAAGCCGCGCGCCCGCATCCGCGCCTTCACCAACATCGGCTCGGAGCCGGCGATCATGCTGACCGGGCCTGTCGACGTGACGGAGAAACTGCTCAAGAAGGCGAAGATGAAGCTCTCCGACATCGACCTGTTCGAGCTGAACGAGGCCTTCGCCTCGGTCGTGCTGCGCTACATGCAGGCGTTCGACATCGACCACAAGAAGATGAACGTCGCCGGCGGCGCCATCGCCATGGGCCATCCGCTCGGCGCGACCGGCGCGATCATCCTCGGCACGGTGCTCGACGAGCTGGAGCGCCGCAACCTGAACACCGCCCTCGTCACGCTGTGCATCGGCGCGGGCATGGGCACCGCCACGATCATCGAGCGCGTCTAGCACGCTTCTTCCTTCTCCCCGCTCGCGGGGAGAAGGTGGCCCGAAGGGCCGGATGAGGGGCAGAGCCCGCGCTCCGAGGTTCGCGCCGCCCCTCACCTGCTTGGCCCTCATCCTCTCCCCGTGAACGGGGAGAGGGCAGCAGCTTCACCGTCGCGCGCAGTCGCTGACGTAACAGGATTCAAGGAGGAATTCTCCAATGGCTGACTACAACAACTTCAAGGTCGAGACCGACGCCGACGGCATCGCGCTGGTCACGTGGGACATGCCCGGCCGCTCGATGAACGTCTTCACCGAGGAGGTGATGGGCGAGCTCGACAGGATCGTCGACCAGGTCGCTGGCGACGCCGCCATCAAGGGCGCGGTCATCACCTCCGGCAAGGACACCTTCCCCGGCGGCGCCGCCCTCACCATGCTCCAGCGCATGCTCGGCCAGTTCGCCGCCGAGAGCGCGAAGGACGAGGACAAGGCGATCAGGCTGCTGTTCGACAATGTCGGGCGGATGACCGGCCTGTTCCGCAAGCTCGAGACCTGCGGCAAGCCGTGGGTGTCGGCGATCAACGGCACCTGCATGGGCGGCGCGTTCGAGCTGTCGCTCGCCTGCCACGGCCGCGTCGCGGCCGATAGCGACAAGGTCAAGATGGCGCTGCCCGAGGTCAAGGTCGGCATCTTCCCGGGCGCCGGCGGCACCCAGCGCGTCCCGCGCCTCGCCGACACGCAGTCCGCGCTGCAGATGCTCACCTCCGGCCAGAACCTGACGCCCAGGAAGGCGAAGGCGATGAACCTGATCCACGAGATCGCCGAGCCGAAGAAGCTGGTCGCTGCCGCCAAGGCCATGATCAAGAACGGCCTGAAGCCGGTCCAGCCGTGGGACGAGAAGGGCTTCAAGCTGCCGAGCGGCCCGGTCTACTCGGCCGCGGGCGCCAACCTGTTCCCGCCGGCGATCGCCATCCTGCGCCGCGAAACCTACGGCAACTACCCCGCGGCCGCCGCGATCCTGAAGTGCGTCTATGAAGGCCTGCTGGTGCCGTTCGACACGGCCCTGCGCATCGAGCAGCGCTACTTCACCGAGATCCTGCGCTCGACCGAGGCGCGGATGATGATCCGCTCGCTGTTCGTGTCGCTCCAGGAGCTGAACAAGGGCGCGCGCCGCCCCGAGGGCGTCAAGGAGACGAAGTTCAGGAAGATCGGCGTCGTCGGCGCCGGCTTCATGGGCGCGGGCATCGCCTACGTCACGGCCAAGGCCGGCATCCCCGTCGTCCTGCTCGACCGCGACATGCCGGCGGCCGAGAAGGGCAAGGCCCATTCGGCCGGCCTGATGGACGGCGCGATCAAGAAGGGCCGCGCCACGGCCGAGGAGAAGGAGAAGCTGCTCTCCCTCATCACGCCGACCGACGACTACGCCCAGCTCGACGGCTGCGACCTCGTCGTCGAGGCCGTGTTCGAGGATTCGGAGATCAAGAAGAGCGTGACCGAGAAAACGGAAGCCGTCATCAAGCCGGCCGCGGTCTTCGCCTCCAACACCTCGACGATCCCGATCACCTCGCTGGCGAAGAACTCGTCGCGCCCGAAGAACTTCGTCGGCATCCACTTCTTCTCGCCGGTCGACAAGATGATGCTGGTCGAGATCATCATGGGCAAGAAGACGAGCGACAAGGCGCTGGCCGTGGCGATCGACTATGTCCGCGCCATCAAGAAGACGCCGATCGTGGTCAACGATACGCGCGGCTTCTATGTCAACCGCTGCGTGCTGCGCTACATGTCGGAAGCCTTCAACATGCTGATCGAGGGCGTGCCGGCGGCGATGATCGAGAACGCGGCCAAGATGGCCGGCATGCCGGTCGGCCCGCTGGCGCTGACCGACGAGACGGCCATCGACCTCGCCCAGAAGATCATGAAGCAGACCATCCGCGATCTCGGCGAGAAGGCGGTGGACGCCGACCAGTTCAAGCTGGTCAACACCATGGTCGACACCCATGGCCGCTTCGGCCGCAAGAACGGCAAGGGCTTCTACGACTATCCGGAGAAGCCGGCCAAGAAGCACCTGTGGCCGGGCCTGAAGGACCTCTACAAGCAGCAGGATGCCGACAGGATCGACGTCGAGGAGCTGAAGCAGCGTTTCCTCGCCACCATCGCCCTCGAGGCGGTCCGCGTGATGGAGGAGGGCATCGTCACCGACCCGCGCGAGGCGGATGTCGGCTCGATCCTGGCCTTCGGCTTCGCCCCCTACACGGGCGGCGCGCTCAGCTACATCGACGGCATCGGCGCGGCCGAGTTCGTCAAGCTGGCCAAGAAGCTGCAGAAGAAGTACGGCGCGCAGTTCAAGGCGCCGAAGCTGCTCCTCGACATGGCCGACAAGGGCCAGGGCTTCTACGAGCGCTTCGACCCCTACGCCGCCAAGGCGAAGGAAGCGGCGTAGATGACAGCCTTCCTCTCCCCGTCCACGGGGAGAGGATGCCGGCAGGCAGGTGAGGGGCAGCGCTTGCTTCGGCAGGCATAGTACCGCCCCTCATCCGGCCCTTCGGGCCATGGCTCTCCGCTATGGCTGCGGGCGTTCGTCGCTCGAAAAGCCAGATCGTTGGCTTTTCGTCCGCTCCGCGGACCGGTCCTCACCCCCGTGAACGGGGAGAAGGAAAGGGAGACCTTCATGTATGTCTGGCTGCGCCTTGCCCGGATGATCGCGACAGCGCGGTCGCGCGGCCGCTATCGCCTCGGCGAGGAGAGCAGGCTCAGCTTCCGCTGCCTGCCCACCGACATCGATTCCAACCTCCATCTCAACAATGCCCGCTACATGATGCTGGCCGATGTCGGCCGCATCGACATCTTCGC
>JAEZXF010000532.1 GCA_023419995.1 Pseudomonadota bacterium
GGTCCTCGCCGACCGCATCCGCGCCGCCGAGTCCTTGACGGGCGGCGAGATCTACTGCGTCGTCGCCCGTTCGAGCGAGCGGTACTTCTTCCCGGCCGCGTTCATGCTGGCCGTGGGCGTGCTGGTCGCCGGCGTCGCGGTGGCGCTCTGGCTCGACCGGAGCTGGATCGTCGTCGGCCATCTCGGCTTCGTGCTCAGCCAGATCGCCGCGCTCGCGGCCGCGCTGCTGGTGCTGCGCGCCGTGCCCGGCCTAGCCATCCGGCTCACCCCGCGCGGGTTGCGCTACCGCCGCGCCCACGACAACGCCGTGCGGCAGTTCCTCGCCCACAACGTCCACCTGACCGAGAAGCGCACCGGCATCCTGATCTTCGTGTCGCTGGCCGAGCGCTACGCCACGGTGATCGCCGACGCCGGCATCAGCGGGAAGGTGCCGCAGGCGGAGTGGGACGCGATCGTCGCCCGCATCACCGCCGCCGCCAGGGCCGGCCGGCTGACGGAAGGCCTCGCCGACGCCATCGACAAGGCGGGCGCGCTGCTGGCCGGGCATTTCCCCGGTGGCGTCAGCAACCCGAACGAGCTCGACGACCACGTCGTCGAGATCTGACCCGGCCGCACCACCGGTTGTGAGAAATGCCCGCCGGCACGCCGCGCCGCTTGCGGGCACGGCCGCGTCGGGTCTATGGTTAACAAATCATGAATACGCTGACGATCGACATCCGCAGAGCCGAGCCGCGCGACGCCGCCGCCATCGCCGACGTGCACGCCGAATCGTGGCAGGGCGCCTATGGCGGCATCATCCCCTTCCGGGCGCTCACCGCGATGATCGGCCGGCGCGGGCAGGCGTGGTGGTCGTCGGCCATCCGCCGCGCGGCCAGCGTGCTGGTGATCGAGATCGGCGGCGACGTGGTCGGCTACGCCACGCTCGGCAGGAACCGCGCCCGCGAGCTGCCGCAGGAAGGCGAGATCTACGAGCTGTACATCAAGCCGGAGTACCAGGGCGTCGGCCTCGGCACCCGCCTGTTCGCCGCCGCGCGCGACCGGCTCGCCTCGCACGGCTTCAGCGGCCTCGTCGTCTGGGCGCTTGAGGACAACGTCAACGCCACCGGCTTCTATGCCGGGGCGGGCGGCCGCGACGTCGCCGAGGGCGTCGAGGTGTTCGACACCCACGCCCTGCGCAAGGTCGCCTTCGTCTGGGACTGACAGGCCGCGCCGCCGGCCGCTTCCACGCCTTCTCCCGCCGCGCGCACACTCCGTTGTGCATTGCCATATCGGCGCGTCCGGTATATCGGCGGCCGCAAGCGCCTCCACGGCGCCGGGCCGCGACGGCCCGCCCCCAAAGTCCAGACCAGGAACGCACCCATGCGCATCGACGCCATTGCGATCGGCACGAACCCGCCCCACGACATCAACGTCATCATCGAGGTCCCGGTCGGCGGCCAGCCGATCAAGTACGAGATGGACAAGGAGGCCGGCACCCTCGTCGTCGACCGCTTCCTCTACACGCCGATGCACTATCCGGGGAACTACGGCTTCGTGCCGCACACCCTGTCCGAGGACGGCGACCCCATCGACGTGCTGGTCTGCAACACGCGCCAGCTCGTGCCGGGCTGCGTCATCAACGTGCGCCCGATCGGCGTGCTGGTGATGGAGGACAATGCCGGCAAGGACGAGAAGGTCATCGCCGTGCCCTCTCCGCACCTGACGCGCCGCTACGAGAACGTCCGCAGCCATTCCGACCTGCCGGAGATCACGCTCCAGCAGATCGAGCACTTCTTCGAGCACTACAAGGATCTCGAGCCCGGCAAGTGGGTGAAGATCGGCGACTGGCGCGGCCCCGACGAGGCGCAGCGCATGATCGTCGAGGCGATCGAGCGCGCGAAGACGGCCAGGCGCTGAGGCGTCCGCCCCCGACCCGCACCGCGCGCCGTCACTCGTTCTCGCGGACGAAGTCCGGCAGCGCCACGCTGCCGGCATCGACGGTCGGCTGGTCGCCGCAGGCGAAGTCGCGCGCCTGCCGGTCGGCGATGCGGCGCGCCTTGCCGTTGGCGTCGGCATTGCCGGTGGCGACGACGTAGCCCACCGCGCATCCCTCGCGGCCGTGCACCTGGCCGACCTTCTCGACGACCAGCACCTCGACGTCCGGCCCGCCCTCGCCGTCGGCGACGAACCAGCGGTGGATGGTGGCGAACGGCGTCTCGCGGCCGCCGTCGCGGGCGATGCGCCATTCGATCTTCGGTCCGGCCGAGTTGAACGCGGCGAAGCTCTCCCAGGCCGGCGCGAGGTCGCCGTCGGGCGGGAACCCGTAGAACAGCGATTCGCGCGCGTCGCCGTACTGGAGCATCACCGGATAGCCGCGATAGCCGGCGCACACCATGTTGGACCACTCGCCCTCGCCCTCCTCCGCCGCGGCGAAGACCGAGCAGTCCCGGTCGGCCACGAGGTCGGTGTAGACGCTGACGATGTCCTCGGCCGCGGCCGGCGAGGCGCAACCGAGGGCGAGGAGGAGGCTGGCGGCGGACGCAAGGCGCATCGAGGGGCTCCCCGGGCTCGGGATGGAAGGGCCGAACGTAGCGCGGTTCGCGCCCCACTGTGAAGCCGCGTCAGGCCGGGCTGCTCTGCCGGCTCTGCCGCGCGGCGGGCTCGGCGGGGATCAGCGGCAGCGTCACCCGGAAGCAGGCGCCGTGCTCGACGCCCGGCACGAACTCCAGCCGGCCCTTCATCCGCGTCACGATCTCGCGGCTGATCGGCAGGCCGAGGCCGGCGCCGGCATAGGTCGTCGCCTCGCCCTGCCGGCCGCGATAGAACTTGTCGAAGATGCGCGGCCGCTCCTCCTCGGGAATGCCGACGCCGTTGTCCGCCACCTCGATGACGTAGTTGCGCCCCTCGATGCGCGAGCGCACCGTCACCTTGGGCGCGGTGGCGCCGTTGTACTTGATGGCGTTGGAGATCAGGTTGATGAGCACCTGGCCGAGCCGGTCGGGGTCGGCCGACACCGGCGCCGTCTCGGCGCGCGGGCCCGTCCGCATCGCCGTGCCGCTCTGGCGGGCCAGCGCGTCGCAGACGTGCAGCGCCTGGTCGAGCGATTCCTCGGCGTCGATCGGGCGGTTCTCCCACACGCGCTCGCCGCGCTCCAGCGCCGACAGGTCGAGGATCTCGTCGAGCAGCGAGGTCAGCCGCAGGCTCTCCTTGTGGATGGTGGTGATGAACTTGCGCCGCGACGGCTCGTCGAGATCGTCCTCCGTCAGCAGGATTTCGGAGAAGGCACGGATCGCCGTCATCGGCGTGCGCACCTCGTGGCTGACCTGGCTCAGGAACTCGTCCTTCTGCAGGTCGACCTTGCGCAGCTGGCGGTTGGCGGTCTCGAGCTTCTCGGCCGTGGCGCGAAGCTGCGCCGAGGCGCGCTCCAGCGCCTGCGAGTGCTCGATGGCCTGCTGGGTCTCGTCGGCCATCTGCATGACCTCCTCCAGCGACACCGCGTCGCCGGACACCACCTTGGACAGCATGACGTGCGCCGAAGCAGCGCCGACGGAGCCGGCGAGCTCGCGCTCCAGCCGGTGGATGAACGCCGGGCTGGGCGCGAGGCTGGTCCACGGCATGCCCGCCTGCTTCGCCTCCTCGGAGAACAGGTCGACCGCGCGCTGGTGGCCGCGCACCCGGCGCGCGGCGAGGAACAGATCGTCGGCGGTGGCCGAGCCGCGCAGCGGGCTCGCCTCGCCATGCGCCTTGCGGAACACGTCGAGGAACAGCGCCGCCTGCACGTGCTCCAGCGCCGACTGGCTGGTGACCAGCGAGCCGACGATCAGCACCGAGGTGTTGAGGAACAGACTCCAGAACACGGCATGCGCCAGCGGATCGAGCCGTTCGAGGCCGAACAGCGCCTGCGGCCTCAGCCACGAGATGCCGAACGGGCCTTCCGCCATGATGGCGGCGACCGCCGGCGACGACGAGGCGAAGGACGGCATGAAGCTCGACCACACCCAGACGAGGAAGCCGATCGAGATGGCGGCGACCGCGGCCCGCGCCGAGGCGTCGCGCCAGAACAGGGCGGCGAGGATCGCCGGCAGGAACTGGGCCACGCCGGTGAAGGAGATGAGGCCGATCGGCGCCAGCGCGTCCGAGGCGCGCGTGAGGTAGAAATAGCTGAAGCCGAGCAGCAGGATCAGCACGATCGACAGCCGGCGCGCGTTGAGGATCAGCCGGCGCACGCCCTGCCCGTCGCCGATGCCCTCGTTGGCGGTCATGCGCAGCATGATCGGCACGACGATGTGGTTCGACACCATGATCGACAGCGCGATGGATTCGAGGATGATCATCGAGGTGGCCGAGGAGAAGCCGCCGATGAAGGCGAACAGCGCCAGCCCGTCCTGCCCGCCGGCGAGCGGCAGCGTCAGCGTGAACATGTCCGGGTTGGAGCCGGCGGGCATCACCGTCAGGCCGTAGAGCGCGATCGGCACGATGAACAGGCTCATCGCCAGCATGTAGGCCGGGAAGGCCCAGCTCGCCGTGCGCAGGTGGCTCTCGTCCGAGTTCTCGACGACGGTGACCTGGAACTGCCGCGGCAGGCAGATGATGGCCGCCGCCGCCAGCAGCATCGAGGCGATCCAGCGGTCGCCGAACGTCTCGTGCGCGTGGATCGACAGGCCGGCCTCGGCGGCGCGGGTGTAGATGGCGTCGAGCCCGCCGCTGACGTAGAGCACGGACAGCCCGACGGCGACCAGCGCCGCCAGCTTGACCACGGCCTCGAGCGCGATCGCCGCGACCACGCCGTGGTGCTGCTCCTTGGCGTCGACGTTGCGGGTGCCGAACAGGATGGTGAACACGGCCATGCCGGCGGCGACGCCGAAGGCCAGCCCGACCTCGTCCCAGCCCTCGAGGCTGCCGCGGCCGAACTCCGACGAGCCGGCGATGGTCTCGATCGACGAGGTGACGGCCTTGAGCTGGAGCGCGATGTAGGGCGCGATCGCGATCACCGCCAGGATGGTGACGAGCACGGCGAGCCGGTTCGACTTGCCGAAGCGCGACGACAGGAGGTCGGCGATCGAGGTGATGCGCTGGTCGTGGCTGATGCGCACCAGCCGGCGCAGGATGAACCACCAGCCGATGAACACCAGCGTCGGCCCGAGATAGATGGTGACGAACTCCAGCCCGTTGCGCGCCGCCGAGCCGACCGCGCCGTAGAAGGTCCAGCTCGTGCAGTAGACCGAGATCGACAGCGTGTAGACGAAGGGCGAGCGCAGGAAGCCGCCGTCGCGGTTCCGCGTGTGGTGGTCGCCGAGGAAGGCGACGAGGAACAGCAGCCCGACATAGGCGACGGCGGTCGCGATGACGAGGTCGGCGGTCAGCGTCACGGGCCCACCCCCGGCGGGTTCTCCGGCAGCTTCTCGGGCGGCGGCCTGTCGTCGGGCAGGTAGCGGCTGAACCAGCACGCGCCGGCGACCAGCGCGATCCACAGCACGAAGACGTAGACGGTCTCGACCGGCACGCCGAAGACCCTGACGTCGAGGCGGAAGAGCAGGATCAGCGGCGGCATGTAGGCGAACGCGCCGAAGGCGGTGAAGAACAGCGCGGCGGCGCCGAGCTTGCGGCGGGTCATGGCGCGGCCGGCGTCCGGGCCGTCATTGCCGTTCGAGCGCCGCGCGCTGGTCGAGCAGCGCGCGCACGGCGTCGACGACGTCGGCATTGGCGTAGGGCTTGGTCACGAAGCTGTCGGCGCCGAGCTCCTCGGCGATGCGGCGGTCCTGCTGCTGGCCCTTGGCGGTCAGGACGAGCACGGGCAGGTCCTGCGTCGTCTCGTTGCCGCGGATCTGCTTCAGCACCTCGAAGCCGGAGCGCTTCGGCAGCATGATGTCGAGCACGAGCACGCGCGGCTCCTCGCGCCGCACGGCGTTCATCACCGCTTCGCCGTCGGTCACCGTCTGAACCGTCCAGCCTGCCCTCCGCATGACGAAGGTCAGCGCTTCGAGAATGCTCGGCTCATCCTCGGCGATCAGGATATCGATAGCCAAACCTGCTCCTCCACCCCTCCTCCAAGGGGACCCTCGCGCACTAAAGCGCAACCGGCGGCGTTCGCCAAGCCCCCCGCGCCGAATGGCCGGGCGCGGGCGCGCGCCGGCGCCGGGCTCAGCTTCGCAGGACGCGGTAGATCGCCGGGATGACCAGCACCGTCAGCAGCGTCGACGACGCCAGCCCGAACAGCAGCGAGATCGCCAGCCCCTGGAAGATCGGGTCGGCGAGGATGACCGCGGCGCCGATCATCGCCGCCAGCGCCGTCAGCAGGATCGGCTTGAAGCGGATCGACCCCGCCTCGATCAGGATATCTGTCAGCGGCCGGCCGGCGGGGTCGGTGTGGCGGATGAAGTCGACCAGCAGGATCGAGTTGCGCACGATGATGCCGGCGAGCGCGATGAAGCCGATCATCGACGTGGCCGAGAACGGCGCGCCGAACAGCCAGTGGCCGCCGAGGATGCCGATGAAGGTCAGCGGGATCGGTGTCAGGATGACCAGCGGCACCTTGAACGAGCCGAACTGGGCGACGACGAGGATGTAGATGCCGAGCAGCGCCACCATGAAGGCCGCGCCCATGTCGCGGAAGGTCACCCACGTCACCTCCCACTCGCCCTCCCACAGGAGCGTCGGCGCGCGCTCGTCCTGCGGCTGGCCGTAGAGCGAGACGACGGGCTTCGGCAAATCCCCCCAGTCCTCGCCGTCGATGGCCTGCTGCACGGCGAGCATGCCGTAGAGCGGCGCCTCGAAGTCGCCGGCGAGCTCGGCCGTCACCATCTCGGCGGCGCGGCCGTTGCGGCGGAAGACCGGCAAGGAGGACCGCTCCTCCGCCACACGCACCACGTCGCCCAGCTCGACCACGCCCCGGTCGCCCGGCAGCACGTTGGCGGGGATGGGCGTCGTCAGGAAAAGCCCGTCGAGCCGGCGCTCGCCCTTCGGCCGCTCGATGCGGATCGGGATCGGCCGGCGGCCCTCGCCGCGATGCGAGTAGCCGACTGTGGCGCCGCCGTTGAGGATGGCGATGGTGTCGAGCACGTCGCCCTCCTGGACCCCGAAGAACTCGAGGTCGTCGGTCGAGACGGTGGCCCTCAGCCGGCGCGCGGCGACGCCGTAGGAATTGTCGACGTCGACGACATAGGGCACCGAGCGGAAGGCGGCCTCGACCCGCGCGGCGACGGCGCGCCGCGTTTCGGCGTCGGGACCGTAGATCTCGGCGAGCAGCGTCGCCATCACCGGCGGGCCGGGCGGCGGCTCGACCACCTTGAGCACCGTGCCGTCCGGCATCGCCGCCGCCGCGATCCGCGCGCGGATGTCGAGCGCGATGTCGTGGCTGGCGCGCACGCGCTCGCCCTTGGCCGCGAGGTTGATGGCGACCTCGCCCATCTGCGGCTCGGTGCGGTGGAAGTAGTGGCGCACGAGGCCGTTGAAGTTGAACGGGGCGGCCGCCCCCGCATGGGTCTGGACCGAGCGGACCTCGTCCATCTCCAGCACGATCGCCGCGATGCGCTGCGCCACCGCGTCGGTCGCCTCGACGGAGGAGCCCTCCGGCAGGTCGATGGTGACGGCGAGCTCCGACTTGTTGTCGAACGGCAGCAGCTTCACGGTCACGTCCTTGGTGTAGAACAGGGCGAGCGAGCCGAGGGTGAGGACGCCGACGGCGGCGAGGAACAGCCAGCTGCGGCCCTTCGAGGCCAGCACCGGGCGGGCCGCAGCCGCATAGAGG
>JAEZXF010000452.1 GCA_023419995.1 Pseudomonadota bacterium
GGATCTGGCCCATCACCACCTCGTCGACCTCGGCGCCCGCGACGCCGGCGCGCGCCAGGGCTTCCTTGATGGCGACCGCGCCCAGCACGTGAGCGGGGGTGTCGGCGAACGCGCCGTTGAACGAACCTACGGGCGTGCGCGCGGCACTGGCGACGACGATGGCGGAACCGGACATGGGGTATTCCTCGTGTATCAGCGTTTGGGTTTCATCCTGTGGGGAACGATCTTGCCGTTTCCCCGCGCCGAGTCAAACTGGAAAACGCAGTTGCAGCATGGCTGCGGCGGCGCACAAACCGCTTTCAATTGCGGTCTGTTTGAGCATATCCTGCCATTTGGTCTGGAGGAGGACCACGGTCGACGGCCGCTTACGTTTCGTACAGCATTCCACGGAGGTAATGGATGTCCGCGAAAGACGATCCGGTGGTTATCAAGAAGTACGCCAACCGCCGCCTCTACAATACGGGCACCAGCACCTATGTGACGCTGGAGGACCTGGCCCAGATGGTCAGGAAGGGCGAGGACTTCACCGTCCAGGACGCCAAGACCGGTGAGGACATCACCCATCCGGTGCTGACGCAGATCATCTTCGAGCTGGAGAACCGCGAGGGGCAGAACATGCTGCCCATCCCGTTCCTGCGCCAGCTCATCTCCTTCTACGGCGACCAGAAGCAGATGGTGGTGCCGAGCTTCCTCGAGCAGTCGATGATCGCCTTCGCCAAGGAGCAGGAGCGCTTCCGCGAGCAGATGAAGGACGCCATGGGCAAGTCGCCGATGGACATGATGAAGATGGCGACGCCGATGAAGGCGCTGGAGGAGCAGACCAAGCGCAACATCGAGATGTTCCAGAACGCCATGCGCATGTTCACGCCGTTCCCGGCGGCCGAGAACCAGCCGGCCGCCGCCGCGGAGCCCGAAGCCGCGGCCGACAAGGACGACGACCTGCAGGAGCTCAAGGACCAGATCGCCGCGATGCAGCGCCGGCTGGACCGCATGGGCAAGGGCTGAGCCTGCCCGGCGCGAGGCCGGCCGTGTCGCCCCGTCTCTCCCAGGCCCTGACGATCGTCACGATCTTCGTGCTGGTCGGTCCCGTCGTCGGCGCGCTGGTCTTCGGCGTGCTCGTCACGGTCTTCGCCTTCGCCGACGCTCCGGAAATCGGCATCGCCTTCGTCTACCTCGCCATCGCCTTCTTTCCGCTCGCCTATCTCGTCGGCGGCGCGCAGGCGCTGTTCGCCGGCATCGTCACGGCGAGCGTCGCGTGGCGCAGGGGCAGCGCGCCGCTATCGGTGCCGCTCGGCGCCGCCCTCGCGGCCGGGGCGCTCGTCGCCTCCAGGAGCCACGAGCGCTGGGACGCCACCGCCATCCTCCTCGCCGTGCACCTGCTCTCGGCGTGGGTCTGCTGGCTGCTGCTGCGGCGGGCGCTCGGTTGGGCCGCTCCGGCCCCGATCAGCGGAAGTTGACGTCGCGCGACGCGGCGCGGAGCGAGATGACGAAGCCGGCCAGCACGTCGACCAGCGCGATCGCCATCAGGATGAAGAACAGCGAGCTTGCCGCGCGCTCGACCAGCAGGAACTCGACCAGGAAGAACACGAACACGAAGGTCGACAGGAGGTGGTCGAGCACCGAGGCGTTCGAGGTGCGCGTCGCCTTCAGGATCTCGACGAACAGGACGAAGAGCGCGAGCAGGACGATCAGGTCGGCGAGGCTCATCGTCCAGACGCCGCCGGACAGCATCCGCAGCGAGAACACCTGCACCTGCCACGGGTCGGCGATGTCGCCGAACGCCCCGGCAAGCCCGAAATTGTAGAGGATGAACGGCACGATCATCAGCGGGACGTGGGCAAGCATGGGGAACCTCCGGGCTGCGCGCGCCCTATCTAATGCATGTCGCCCGAAACTGGATAGCGCCTTCGGAAGACGACATGCAGGGAACGCTACGTCGCGAAGGCGGGGACCGGCTTCCGGAGGGATCCGGGCGGCTCCGGCGCTCATCCAGCCCCCCGAAAAGCAAAAGACCGGCACGAGGCCGGCCTTTCGCAAGGTCGTCGGACCGCGGAAAGCCTCAGCTCTCCTTGGGCTCCAGCACCTGACGGCCGCGATACATGCCGGTCTTCAGGTCGATGTGATGCGGGCGGCGAAGCTCGCCCGAGTTCTTGTCCTCGACATAGGTCGGGGCCTTCAGCGCGTCGGCAGAGCGGCGCATGCCGCGCTTCGACGGCGAGGTCTTTCTTTTCGGTACTGCCATGGTCCTGCTCCGATAAACGCTCGAACGGCCGCTGCCGCCCTTGATGGAAGGGCCGCATGACGGCCGAAAACCGGGAAAGTCGCGTGCCTATACACGCAAGCGCGGCATTTGGCCAGCGCCGGCGCGCAAATTTTTGCGGCATGCCGCGTTTCGGACGCGGGGGTGATTCAATTCATCGGGCGTCTGCGCTGCCCCTCCCCTGCCTGCCGGCATCCTCTCCCCGTGAACGGGGAGAGGGGACACTGCCGCAACCTCGCCGTTTCCCCTTCTCCCCGTTCACGGGGAGAAGGTGGGCCGAAGGGCCGGATGAGGGGCAGCGCCGACGCCCACCAACAGAATCGCGCCCCCTCACTTCAGGCAGGCATTGTAGCCGCCTGCATGGCCGGCGCGGCGCTCGATGGTCGCCGCCAGCCGGTTGAGCGCGTTGGACGGCTTGCCCGGCGTGCGCGCCAGCGGGTTGGGCAGGGTGACGGCGAGAAGCGCGGCCTGCCTTGCCGTCAGCTCGCGCGTCGACTTGCCGAAATGATGCCGCGCCGCCGCCTCCGCGCCGTAGATGCCCGGCCCCCACTCGGCGATGTTGAGGTAGATCTCCATGATCCGGCGTTTCGGCATCACCAGGTCGAGATAGATCGCGTAGGGCAGCTCCAGCGCTTTGCGCACATAGGAGCGGCCGTGCCACAGATAGAGGTTCTTGGCCGTCTGCATGGAGATGGTCGAGCCGCCGCGCGTCGCCTCGCCGGCGAGGAAGTCCTCGAACACGGCGCGGAACTCGCCGAGGTCGATGCCGTGATGCGAGCAGAACTGGCCGTCCTCCGACATCAGCACCGAGTTGACGAGGCGCGGGCCGATCCGGTCGAGCGGCGTCCACTCGCGCTCGAAGCCGCTGAGAGTGACGAGGTCCTTCATCATCAGCGTCGACAGCGGGTGCACCGCCGGCGGCAGGTAGACCAGGGTGAGGACGAGCGGCAGCGCCAGCAGCGCCACGATGCCGGCCGCCAGCCGCCGCGCCCATGGCAGGACGCGGCCGCGCGAAGCGCGTGCCCTGCGTGCCCGCTTCATCCGCGGCTCGATCTCGACGGTCGGGCGATCCACGCCGGCGCTCCCTTCACCATGCTTCTGGAATACAGACCATGCCGCCACGGCGCAACGCCGCGCGCCGGCTCCCGGCTTGACGGCGGCGGGTTTTGTCTTCATCGCTCCCGTCCATGACGATGGCCGCGAACGACACCCCCGATTTCGAAGCCGCGCTGGCGCGCCGCGCCGGCGAGGTGGAGCGCATGCTGGAGAGCCTGCTCGGCCCGGGCCTGCTCGCCGGGGAGATCGCCCGGCCGGACGAGCTGATGCGGGCGATCCGCCACGGGGTGCTCGGCGGCGGCAAGCGGCTGCGCCCGTTCCTCATGATCGAGACCGCCGCCCTGTTCGACGCCGACGGCGAGGCGGCGATGCGCGTCGCCGCCGCGCTCGAATGCATCCATTGCTACTCGCTGATCCACGACGACCTGCCCGCCATGGACGACGACGACATGCGCCGCGGCCGCCCGACCGTCCACCGCGCCTTCGACGAGGCGACGGCG
>JAEZXF010000470.1 GCA_023419995.1 Pseudomonadota bacterium
CACCAAGCAAAGCCGGCGGCCCGCGCCGCGGCGCGGACCGGCCGATGCGCGGCCCGTCGGCATGGGCCGCGCCGGCAAGAGCCGGGACGAGGGCGAGCACGCCGCCTGCGATCAGGATTTTCAAAGCCGGCTGCATCCGCGCCTTTCAGCAGGGCTGTCCGATGGAAGGTCCGTCAACTTGGTAAAGGCTGGCGGGAAGGCGCGCAACAGGCTAGGAGCGGGAATGGTTGTTGGCTCGCGGCGCGAACCTATATGCGGCTGGAATCGAAATTTCGGGTGAGATCGTGTTGAAGAAGAATGCAGTCGAGCCGCGCCTCTATCGCGAGGCGATGAGCCGCTTCGCGGGCGCCGTGCATGTGGTGACCACCGACGGGCCGCACGGCCGCCGCGGCGCCACCGTCATCGCCGCCTGCTCGGTATCGGACGACCCGCCGACCATCCTCGTCTGCCTCAACCGCATGAAGCCCGAGAACGACTGCTTCGCGCAGAACGGCGTCTTCGCGCTCAACACGCTGGCCCCGGCCCAGCAGCGGCTGGCCGACGCATTTTCCGGCCTGACCGGCCTGACGCAGGACGAGCGTTTCGCGCTCGGCGAATGGGAGACGGTGTCCTCCGGGGCGCCGGTGCTTCTGGGCTCTCTCGCCACCTTCGACTGCCATCTGGTCGAGGCCAAGGACTTCGCCACCCACCGGATCCTCTTCGGCAAGGTCACCGGCATCCGCGTCGGCGAGGTCGAGGAGCCGCTGCTCTACTACCGCCGCGCCTACCGCATGCTGCAGGAAGGCTGACCGCCGTGCCGGCCGCGGCGTGTCGCATCGACGATCCGCTGGCCGTGGCCGAGGCATGGATGGGCGAGGGCCGGGATCTGGCCTTCGCCACGCTGGTGCAGGCCGGGGCGACGTCCCCGCTCCGGGTCGGCCGCAGGCTCGTGCTGGCCGCGGACGGCGAGGCCTGCGGCTCGCTAGGCGACGCGGGCCTCGACGGGGCGGCTCTTGCCGCCGCCGTGCCGGTGATCGCGACCGGCGCGCCGTGCGTTCTGGACTTCGACCGGGAGGACGGCCATGTTCGGGTCTATGTCGAACGGCTTGGTTGAGCGATGGATCCCCATTCCCTGAAGACGCTCAATGCGGAGCGCCGGGCAGGACGCGGCGTCGTCCTCGTCACCGATCTCGGCGACGGGCGCGACCGCGTGGTGCGCGCGGGCGGCGCCGTCGCCGGCGAGCTGGGCGCGGCGATCGCGCACGCCTTCGAGGCGGGGACCTCGCGGACGGTCCACGTTGCCGGACGCAGCTTCTTCCTCGACGTGCACCTGCCGCGAGCGGACCACGACGGCGGCGGCGGCAAGCGGGAGGGCGCGGCATGATGATGCGCGCCTCCGCAGCCTTTCGCCGCCTGCCTGCGTTCCTCGCCGTCCTGCTGATGGCGCTTTCGGCGGGTCCCGCCGCCGCCGAGCTCCTCGCGCCGTTCAAGGACCAGCTCTTCGCCTATCCGGCGCGCCTGGCGGAGGCCGACGGCGGCCGGCATGTCACGGTCGACTACCGGGAGGCGCGCGACATCGATGCCCGCGACGAGGTGCCGGAGCGGCGGGTCTGGTCGCAATATGTCGATCTCGGCGTCCGCCGGCAGCAGAGCGACCTCGTGGCCGCGACCGATGCCGGGCGCGTGGCGCACATCGCCGTGGGCCGCGCCGAGAAGGCGCGCTTCATCGTCGTCTACCTGCACGGGCAGGGCGGCAGCCGCCGCCAAGGCATGGACGACTATACGTTCGGCGGCAATTTCAACCGCATCAAGAACCTCGCCATGCGCAATGGCGGCCTCTACCTCACGCCCGACTTTCCCGATTTCGGCGCCGGCGGCGCGCGGCAGGTCTCGAGCCTGATCGCCGCCTATGCCGCCCGCTCGCCCGACGCGCCGGTGTTCGTCGCCTGCGGCTCGATGGGCGGCGGGCTGTGCTGGCGGCTGGCCGACGACGCCGCGCTCGCCCAGCGGCTCGGCGGCCTGCTGCTCCTCGGCTCGCACGGGGACGACGGGTTCCTTTCGAGCCGGGCCTTCAAGCGCAAGGTGCCGGTGTTCTTCGGGCACGGCGGCAACGACAGGGTCTATCCGGTCGCCGGGCAGGAGGCGTTCTTCCGCGCCATCCTGAAGCGCGCGCCGGACTATCCCGCGCGCTTCGTCCGCTTCGAGACCGGAAGCCACGGCACGCCGATCCGCATGGCGGACTGGCGCGCCGCCCTCAACTGGATGGCGGCGGCCCGCTGACGCGGCCGCCGGTCACGGCGCGGTGTCGTAGTCGAGCAGGACCTGCGGGTTGATCTCGCCGTCGTAGGAGGCGTCGACCTCGTAGCGCACCAGGCGGAACGCGCCGTCGAAGAACCGCCACACGCCATGCGACGAGGCATCGCCGATCCCGCGCCATTGCGGGTGGGCGGTGATGGTCTGCGTGGCCGGGTCGTAGGCGGAATTCACCAGCTGGGACGAGGCGGTGAAGCCGGTGATGGCGATCTCCTCGACCTTCTCGTCGGTGTCGCCGGCATAGCGCACGTCGTATTGCGGCTCGGCGAAGTGGAGCGGCGTGACGACGCCCTCCTCGTCGGCGATGAAATAGACGTGGATCTCGTTGTAGGCGCCGGCAAAGCAGAAGTTGCGGAACAGGGTGGCCGTGCGGGCGGGGTCTTCCTCGGCGTCGTAGGAATAGCGGAAGCCGATCTCGTGAACCTCGGGCTCGCTTCCGTCGGCGTCGCAGGTCGCGGCGGCCGTCGCCGCGAACAGCGCCTTCACCTTGTCCCCCACCGGCGTCTCGCCGGCGCCGTCTTGCCCGTGGGCGGCGGACGCGGCGAGGGCGAAGACGGCGATCAGGGCACGGCGCAACATGATTCTCTCCCGGGAACCGCCGATCCTATGCCGCCGTCGGCGGCGAGGCAAAGCGGGCCGTCAGGACGGCCGGCGCTCGGTCATCTCGCGCGCGATGCGGGGAAAGTCCGCCGGCCTGATCCCGATATCGGCCCGATCCGACGGGCTCATCGATTCGAGGAACACCAGCGCGTTGCGGTAGCGCTCGACCTCTTCCGGGCGGGGGCGGGCGAACATCTCGGTGAAGAACGCCATGGCAGGCTCCTTTGCGAACCACCTCCCATTCTCGATCATAGCCGATTCCACGGATTTGTGCGGTGCAACATCGACGCACCAGCCATGCAGAAAATCCGCACCATTTTGAGGGAACCTTTTTAACCTGATGCGGCTTACCTTCCGGACGTCATGTACATGCCCCGGATGGAGGCTTCGGTGGGCGCCAAGGCTGAGCTCGATTTCACCGCACTGCTGGACGATCTGCTCGCTGCTTCGGCCGAAGCCGAGGAGGCGGAAGACGACGATCTGGCCCCGCGGTCGCTGCATGTCGACATGCTGGCCCAGATCGAGC
>JAEZXF010000488.1 GCA_023419995.1 Pseudomonadota bacterium
CGCGCGCACCTCGCTCGCCCGCTCCCTTGCAGCCTTGCGGTAGCGACCCTGCCGGATCCAGGTTGCGACGCTGCCGAGCAGCAACCCGACGGCGAGCGCGGCGAACAGCAGCACGAACAGCGGCAGCGACACGGTCAGGCCCGGATTGCCGGGGTTGAACGGGTCGAGGGTGAAGGCGACCGGCGCGCGGTTGGCCACCGCAAGCGCGATCAGCACGATGGCGAGCGGGATGAAGACCAGGACGGTCAGGAGGCGGTTGAGCATGTCTCTATCCGGTTTCGACGGCCGGCCGCGGCTGCGCCGGCGCATTCCCGCCTTTCTACGGGCGGCGGGAAGGCTTCATCTCTTCGTTTCCCGGGCGATCCCTGGGGAAGGACGCCGCGCGCCTCTACCCCGAGCCGCCCGGTTCCCTCAGCGCTGGTCCTCGGCGTTGAGGCGCTCGCGCAGCTCCTTGCCGGTCTTGAAGAAGGGGACCCACTTTTCCTCGACCTCGACGGATTCGCCGGTGCGCGGGTTGCGGCCGATGCGCGCCGGCCGGTTCTTGACCGAGAACGCGCCGAAGCCGCGCAGCTCGACCCGGTTGCCGGCGGCCAGCGCCTCCGTGACCTCCTCGAAGATGGCGTTGACGATGTTCTCCACGTCGCGCAGGAAGAGATGCGGGTTGCGGTTGGCGATCGTCTGCACGAGTTCGGACTTGATCATCGCAGTTGCTCCGCGCCGTCTGGCGTTTTCCGATATGCAGCCGCCATGGTGCGGCCGGACTGCTATGCGGGTGTTTTATATATACTTTTTCAATTTCTGGAAGAGCCGGCGTCAGGTTGCCAGACCGACAGGAGCCCGTCAAGGAACATGCGCTCGCCGCCCGCCGCGCGCGCCAGCTCCGGTCCGATCCGGTCGAGGCCGGTCAGCGCGCCGATCGCGCCGGCGACCGACAGCGGCGACAGCACGCCGCCCCGCCCCGCCGGCTTCCACTCGATCACGTCGAGATCGCCGTTGACGCCCTTGCCGGCCAGCCATTCGACCGCCTTCTCCTCGCCGCCGAGGCTGTCGACCAGCTTGCGCTCCAGCGCCTGCCGGCCGGTGAAGATCGAGCCGTCGGCCACCGCCAGCACCTCGGCGCGGCTGAGCGGCCGGCGCTCCTCGACCAGCCCGACGAACCAGTCGTAGCTGTCCATCACCAGCGCGCGCAGCATGGCGCGCTCCTCCTCGGTGGTCGGCGTGAACGGCGACGGCTCGGCCTTGAGCGGCGACGACTTCACGCCCTCCATCTTGACGCCGACCATGTCCATCAGCCCGGTGACGTCGGGAAACTGCACCAGCACGCCGATCGAGCCGACGATCGAAGACTGCCGCGCGACGATGTGGTCGGCGGCGCTGGCGATCATGTAGCCGGCCGAGGCCGCGAGCGTGCCGACCTGCGCCACCACGGGCTTCTCCTGCGCCAGCCGGCGCACCGCCTCGTAGATCGCCTCGCCGCCGGCCGTGGTGCCGCCGGGCGAATCGATGGTCAGGATGACGCCCTTGACGTGGCCGGCCTTGCCGATGCGCTCGAGCCGCTCCAGGAGCTCCTCGTCCTCGGTGATCGTGCCCTCGATCTTGACCCGCGCGATCTGGTCGATGCCGCCGAGGCGGTCGCGCATGGCGAAGGAGGCGGCGGCCGCCACCGCCAGCGCCGCGACGACGAGCGCGGCGATGCGCCAGAAGGTCAGCTTGCGGCGCAGCCGCCTGCGGTCGATGATGTCGTCTGCACGGTTTGCCATGGTGCGCCTTTCTGCCGTCTCGGCCCCCGGACGCCTGCTTTTAGTGCAAGCGGCCCGGCGCAGGAAGGGGCAGGACGTCGCGCGGGTCTTTCGCGGCGCGCGCCTTGGCTGTATTCATGCGGTGCAACCTGCGGCTCGCTTTCATCCAAAAATCACCATATTGGAGTGCAATTGGCGAACCGCCGGCCGGACATGGAGCTTCCGGCGCGCGCCGGCGACGGAACGCCGGCGGTTTCGGGCAAGAGGGCATGAGCATTTCGGCAGCACATCGACATGCCGGCAGGACGCAGGCCGGCAAGACGCAGCCGGCCACGCGGCAGGCCGCCCCGCGCGACAGGCGCGTCGAGGAGGCGTTCGCCAGCGCGCGGCGTCATTCCGGCCGCGTGCGCCTGCTCAAGCTGGCCCTGCCGGCCGCCGCGCTGCTGATGGTCGCGGCCTTCGCCGGCAAGTCGTGGCTCGCCGTGCCGGAGATGGGCGAGATCGACCTCGGCTCGCTGGCGATCGAGAACGGCCGCCTCGTCATGTCCGATCCGCGCCTCGAGGGCGTCACCGGCAGCAACGACCGCCCCTACAGGATGACCGCCGCCCGCGCCATCCAGGACATCGGCACGGGCGCGCGCATCGATCTCGAGGGGATAGACGCCACCCTTCCCGTCGACGACGAGGGCTGGATGACGGTCACCGCCTCGACCGGCGTGTTCGACCGCGAGGCCAACCGGCTCGACATCGACAGCGAGCTGACGCTCACCACCGACAACGGCGTCCGCGCGGTGCTGAAATCGGCGACCGTCGACATCGGCAAGGGCAGCCTCGACACGGCCGACCCGGTCGACATCTCGCTCGACGGCGCCCGCATCAGCGCCGATTCGATGACGGTACGCGACAAGGGCGCCGTGCTGATCTTCCAGAACCGCGTCCGCATGGACATCGAGGGCGGCCGCCTGACCGGCGCCAGGGACAATGAGGGGGAAGCGCAATGACGAACCGCGAACGCGCGCTGGCGCTGGCCGCGCTGCTGGCCCTCGTGGCGCCCGCCGCCCTGGCGCAGGACGCCGGGCGGATGACCGGCCTCAAGCTCGAGGGCGACAAGCCGATCCAGATCGAGAGCGACCAGCTCGAGGTCCGCGAGAACGACGGCATCGCCATCTTCACCGGCAACGTCGCCGTGGTGCAGGGGCCGATGCTGCTGCGCGCCGGCAAGATGACGGTGCACTACGCCAAGGGCGAGGGCTCGGCCGCCACCGGCTCGGCCAACATCGACCGGCTCGAGGTCGAGAACAAGGTCTATGTCCGTTCCGAGAGCCAGGTCGCCACGGCCGACCGCGGCAGCTTCGACATGAAGAGCGAGGTGCTGGTGCTGTCGGGCAAGGAGGTCGTGCTGTCGGAGGGCGACAACGTCATCGTCGGCTGCAAGCTGACCGTGCGCATGGCCACCGGCCTCGCCAATCTCGACGGCTGCGGCGGCGCCGAGGGCGGCGGCCGGGTCAAGATGCTGCTGAAGCCCGGCTCGCAGGGCGCGCAGTGAAGGCTCCGGCGTTCCTCAAGGCGGCCGGCGCGAAGCCGGCCCGGAAGCAGGAAGCCACCGGCGCCGACCGCGAGCGCTTCCGCGGCACCATGATCGCGCGCGGCCTGACCAAGAGCTACAAGGGCCGGCAGGTCGTCAACGGCGTGTCGTTCGGCGTGCGCGCCGGCGAGGCCGTCGGCCTGCTCGGGCCGAACGGCGCCGGCAAGACCACCTGCTTCTACATGGTCACCGGCCTGGTGCCGGTGGACCAGGGCACGATCGAGATCGACGGCTACGACGTCACCGCGCTGCCGATGTACCGGCGCGCGCGGCTCGGCATCGGCTACCTGCCGCAGGAGGCGTCGATCTTCCGCGGCCTGTCGGTCGAGAACAACATCCGCGCCATCCTCGAGATGACCGAGAAGAACCGCAAGGCGCGCGAGCGCCGGCTGGACGAGCTGCTCGAGGAGTTCCACATCGCCCATCTGCGCAAGTCGCCGGCCATCGCCCTGTCGGGCGGCGAGCGGCGCCGGCTCGAGATCGCCCGCGCGCTGGCGTCGAACCCCAACTTCATGCTGCTCGACGAGCCGTTCGCCGGCGTCGACCCCATCGCGGTCGCCGACATCCAGCAGCTCGTGCGCCACCTGACCGCGCGCGGCATCGGCGTCTTGATCACCGACCACAACGTCCGCGAGACGCTGGGGCTGGTCGAGCGCGCCTACATCATCCATGCCGGGCAGGTGCTGACCCACGGCCTGCCGAGCGAGATCGTCGAGAACCCCGACGTGCGCCGCCTCTATCTGGGCGAGAGCTTCACCCTCTGACGCGCCGCCCGAGGCGGGGATCGTCTTTCCGCCGCGCGCTCCTTGAATAGATTCCTGTTCCCCTCGGCTTGACAAGCAAAAGCCGGGCCAGTTTCATCCATGCTGCACCGCGGCATGGGCCGGCGGCCGGATCGGGAACCACGATGGCACTCAGCGCCAAACTGCAATTGCGCCAGTCGCAGTCGCTGGTGATGACGCCGCAGCTGCTGCAGTCGATCCGCCTGCTCCAGTTCACCCATGCCGAGCTGGAGCGCTTCATCGAGGACGAGGTCGAGAAGAACCCGTTGCTCGAACGGCCCGAGCCGGAGCAGGACGGCCTGCCGGCCGAGCCGCCGCCGCACGACGGCGACGAGCGCGCCGCCGGCCTCGACAGCCTGTTCGAGGATGCGGGCGCCAGCGCCGCCGCCATCGCGGAGCGGCTCGATTCGTCGATGGAGAACGTGTTCCCCGACGATCCCGGCACGGCCGAGCGGCTGGGGCCGGACCTCGCCGCGCAATGGAAGTCGGCGGCCGGGGCCGGCGGCGGCGAGGACATCGACCTCGACAGCTTCGCGGCTGCGGGCCTCACCCTCGCCGACCACGTCGGCGAGCAGGCCGCCTTCGCCTTCCGCGATCCGGCCGACAGGCTGATCGCCGGCGAGCTGGCCGACGCGCTCGACGAGGCGGGATATTTCCGGGCCGAGCCGGCCGAGATCGCCGCACGGCTCGGCTGCGCCGAGGATGCGGTGCTCGCCGTGCTCGCCGTGTGCCGGACCTTCGATCCGCCCGGCCTGTTCGCCCGCGACCTCGCCGAGTGCCTGGCGCTCCAGCTCCGGGCGCGCGACCGCTTCGACCCCGCCATGCAGGCGATGGTCGCCAACCTCGACCTGGTGGCGCGGCGCGACTTCGCGCAGCTGCGCCGGCTGTGCGGCGTCGGCGACGACGACCTTCTCGACATGATGGCGGAGATTCGCCGCCTCGACCCGCGCCCCGGCGCGGTCTTCACCGGTGGCACCGCCGACGCCATCGTGCCGGACGTGATCGTCAGGCAGGCGGGTGACGGCGGCTGGGCCGTGGAGCTGAACCCGGACGCGCTGCCGCGCGTCCTCGTCAACCAGAGCTATTTCGCCCATGTCTCGAAGCATGCCTCGAGCCAGGCCGAGAAGGACTTCCTCGCCGAATGCATGCAGAATGCCGGCTGGCTGACCCGCAGCCTCGACCAGCGCGCCCGCACCATCCTCAAGGTCTCCGGCGAGATCGTCCGCCGGCAGGACGCCTTCCTGCTCCACGGCATCCGCCACCTCAGGCCGCTGAACCTGCGCGACGTGGCGGAGGCCATCGGCATGCACGAATCGACGGTCAGCCGCGTCACCGCCAACAAGTACATGATGACGCCGCGCGGCGCGTTCGAGCTGCGCCATTTCTTCTCCGTCGCCATCGCCTCGGCCGAGGGTGGCGACGCGCACTCCTCGGCCGCGGTGCGCGACCGCATCCGCGCGCTGATCGAGGAGGAGAAGCCGCTCGACGTCCTCTCCGACGACGCCATTGTGGACATCCTGAGGAAAAGCGGCATCGACATCGCCCGGCGCACCGTCGCCAAGTACCGGGAAGGCATGGACATTCCCTCCTCCGTGCAGCGGCGGCGCGAGAAGCGCGCGCTTGCCGGAGCGCGGCCCTGAAACGCGGGCACGGCCGCGTCGCCGGCCGTCGCCCGGCCGTCGCGTTGACAACGTCATGCGAAACGGACTAGAACGCCGGCCGCATGCGACGGCCGGTCCAGAGGACGGCTCGCGCAGCGGCGCCGCGGGGTCGCGGCTGCCTATTGGCGTAGCCGGAAGCCGACGCCGGAGCCGCCGTGAACCTTGAGTGTGCCGACCACAGGTATAAACTCGCGTCAGTCGGAATCCTGGATAGAGAACCTGGACAAGAAAAGGTCAGTTTCACATGAGCCTGCGCATTTCCGGTAAGCACATGGAGATCGGCGACGCTTTCCGCTCCAAGATCGAGGGACGCGTCGGCGAGGCCGTCGGCAAGTATTTCGACGGCGGCTATTCCGGGTCGGTGACGGTCGAGAAGTCGGGCTCGCGCTTCAGCGCCGATTGCGTCGTGCATCTCGACACCGGCATCTCGCTGCAGGCCGCCGGCCAGGCCCAGGATCCGCAATTCGCCTTCGACGCCGCCGCCGAGCGTATCGAGAAACGGCTGCGCCGCTACAAGCGCCGGCTGAAGGCGCACCCGGTCTCCGCCGCCGCCGACTGGATCGACCTCGACTACCGCATCGTGGCGCCGGCCGCCGCCGAGGACGAGGAAGTGCCGGAGGACTACGCGCCGGCGATCGTCGCCGAATCCACCGTCGCCCTGAAGACCATGTCAGTGGCGCTGGCCGTCATCGAGCTGGACACCAAGGATGCGCCTGTCTTCGTGTTCCGCAATGCCGGAAACGAGCACGTCAATGTCGTCTACCGCCGGCCCGACGGCAATATCGGCTGGATAGACACCTCTTCGGCAACGGCCGCCGGACAGCGGTAGCCGTCGCTCTCGACCGAACCGCAGGCGGGGGGCTTGCGTTGCGGGAAACGGGCTGAGCAGGAAGGATGACCTGAAAATGGATCTGAGCGACCTGATCGAGGTGCCGGCCGTCATGCCGACCTTGAAGGCCAACTCCAAGAAACAGCTTCTGCAGCTGCTGGCCGAGAAGGCTGCCGCCGTAACCGGCCTTCCGGAGCGCGAGGTGTTCGACACCATCCTCCAGCGCGAGCGGCTCGGCTCGACCGGGGTGGGCAACGGCATCGCGATTCCGCACGGCAAGCTCGCCGGCATCTCGCGCATCACCGGCATCTTCGCCCGGCTGGAGACGCCGGTCGACTTCGAGGCGCTCGACGACCAGCCGGTCGATCTCGTCTTCCTGCTGCTGGCGCCCGAGGGCGCGGGCGCCGATCACCTGAAGGCGCTGTCGCGGATCGCCCGCGTGCTGCGCGACCCCGACACGGTGGCCAAGATCCGCGCCACGCGCGAGGCGGACGCCATCCACACCTTCCTGGCCCAGGCGCCGGCGTCGAATCCAGCCTGATCGCCGCGCCGTCCCGCGGCGTATCGCCCGAAGGCGGCCGTCCGGGCCGCCTTTTTCATCGAGGGAGCGGACGCGCCCGGCTCAGTGGATGCTGACCGGCGTCAGGTCGTTCTGCAGCGCGCCGGCAAGGGCGCTGTCGCGGGCGTCCGTGAGCATGATCGGCCTGCCGTCGGCCGCGAAGACGGCCCACAGCTTGGTGCCGGGGGCGATGTGCGGCATGCCGGGGAACTTGCCGGCCAGCTCGTCGCTGTCGATTTCCCGGAGATAGGCGAGCGAGCCTTCGCCCAGATGCGCCAGTTCGGCCGGGGTCAGGGGGGTATTCGTCAGGATGGTCTTCTCGTGTTCAGTCATGTCAGCCTCCTTGCTTGAGCGGGGCGTCCATTAGACCGGCCCGCAGCAGAGCTCTTGGTTCCGGTGCGGCCGGAACTCAGTCTTTCACCGAAATGTTTATTTTCCGTACCGTCCTTTCCGGCTCGGGCCGGTCGAGGTCGATGGACAGCAGGCCGTTCTTCAGCTCGGCCTCCGAGACGCGCATGCCGTCGGCCAGCAGGAAGATGCGCTGGAACTGCCGGGCGGCGATGCCGCGGTGCAGGAACTCCCGCTCCGTGTCGTCGCTCTGGCGGCCGCGCACGACGAGCTCGCTGTCCTCGACGGTGATCTCGAGGTCGGCCTCGTCGAAGCCGGCGACGGCCAGCGTGATGCGCAGGCGGTCGCCGCCGCCGTCGAGGCCGCGCACGCGCTCGATGTTGTAGGGCGGATAGCCGTCGCCGTTCTTGGCGACGCGTTCCAGCGTCTTCTCGATGGCGTCGAAGCCCAGGAGCAGCGGGCTCGAAAAAGGCGTGACTCGGGTCATGTGCGATGTCCTCGAAGAGCGACGTATCTGGACGGGGACCCGAACGGCATCCTCGCCCGTGGCCCTGATATGGTCCGTCGGTCCTTCGAGTTCAAGCGCCGGCCGCGGGCGGAGTGCGCCCTGAGGCGTGCGCGGCGCTACTGCCGCTCGATCTCGGCCACCAGCGCCGCGATGTGCGGGGCGGCGGCCGCCTCCGTCGCCCGCTCGATGGCGCGATAGCGCGAGATCACCGCGAGCCCTGTCTGGGTGAGCTGCGCGCCGCCGCCGCCGGGCCCGCCCTTCTGGGTCTCCAGCATCGGCTTGCCGAAGATGCGGTTCATCTCCTCGACCAGGTCCCAGGCGCGCTTGTAGGACATGTTCATCTTGCGCGCCCCGGCCGAGATCGAGCCGAAGGCGGCGATCTGCTCGAGAAGCTCGATCTTGCCGTGGCCGATATGGCCCTCGGGCTCGAACCTGATTCGCAGGGTGATGGTTGGCACGGGCGGACATCCTCGCATGACGGGCTGCCCGCCCGTTATGCCGCAACCGCGCGTCCGCCGCTACCGTTTCGCGGGCGCGGCCGCCGTCGCCGCCGCATCGAAGGTGACCGCCTTGACGATGGCGAACACCTCGCGGCCGGGCGCCAGCCCCAGCGCGTCGACCGAGCGGCGGGTGACGCGGGCGACCATCTCGTCGCCGCCATGGTCCAGCCGCACCAGCACCTGCGGGCCGTCGCCGCCGGCGATGGCGGCGATGCGGGCGGGCAGCACGTTGAGGGCGCTGATTCCCTCCGGCTTCCGCGTCGCCAGCATCACGTCGCGCGCCCGCACCCTGACCC
>JAEZXF010000503.1 GCA_023419995.1 Pseudomonadota bacterium
CCCCCGCGCAGGCCAGCGAGCGAAGCGAGCGCTCGGCCGTGAGCGTGAATATCTGCTGCGTCGGCGACGACGACCAGTCGATCTACGGCTGGCGCGGGGCCGAGGTCGACAACATCCTGCGCTTCGAGAAGGATTTTCCCGGCGCAGCCGTCATCCGGCTCGAGCGCAACTACCGCTCGACGGCGCACATCCTCGGCGCGGCCTCGCACCTGATCGCCCACAACGAGGGGCGGCTGGGCAAGACGCTGTTCACCGACCGGCCCGATCCCGAGGACGCCAAGGTGCAGGTCCACGCCGCGTGGGATTCGGAGGAGGAAGCCCGCGCCGTCGGCGAGGAGATCGAGGCGCTGCAGCGCCGGGGCACCAACCTCAACGACATGGCGATCCTCGTCCGCGCATCCTTCCAGATGCGCGAGTTCGAGGACCGTTTCGTCACCATGGGCCTGAACTACCGCGTCGTCGGCGGCCCGCGCTTCTACGAGCGGCAGGAGATCCGCGACGCGATGGCCTATTTCCGCGTCATCGCCCAGCGCGCCGACGACCTCGCCTTCGAGCGCATCGTCAACGTACCCAAGCGCGGGCTGGGCGAGGCCGCCGTGCGCCAGATCCACGACACCGCCCGCGCGCTGGGCATCCCGATGCTGGAAGCGGCGGCGCAGCTCGCCGAAAGCGACGAGATGAAGCCCAAACCCCGCGCCGCGCTGCGCGAGGTGACGGCGAACTTCGCCCGCTGGCAGGAGATGCTCGACTCGACGCCGCACACCGAGCTGGCCGAGACGGTGCTGGAAGAATCCGGCTACACCGAGATGTGGAAGAACGACCGCGCGCCCGACGCACCGACGCGGCTGGAGAACCTGAAGGAGCTGATCCGCTCGATGGACGAGTACGAGTCGCTGCGCAGCTTCCTCGAGCACGTCGCGCTGGTCATGGACGCCGAGCAGAACGAGGATCTCGACGCGGTCTCGATCATGACGCTGCACTCGGCCAAGGGGCTGGAGTTCGACACCGTCTTCCTGCCGGGCTGGGAGGAAGGGCTGTTCCCGCACCAGCGCGCGCTCGACGAGGGCGGACGCTCGGGGCTCGAGGAGGAGCGCCGCCTCGCCTATGTCGGGCTGACCCGCGCCAAGAAGAACCTGCACCTGTGGTTCACCTCGAATCGGCGCATCCACGGCCTGTGGCAGTCGACCCTGCCGTCGCGCTTCCTCGAGGAGCTGCCCGAGGCGCATGTCGAGGTGGCCGAGGCCACCTCCTCCTATGGCGGCTACGGCACGGGCTATGGCGGCGGCTTCGGCGAGCGGCAGGCGGGCCGGCAGAACCCCTACGGCGCGTCGCGCTTCGACAATGCCGGGCGAAGCTCGTTCTCCAACACCTACGCCACGCCGGGCTGGCAGCGCGCCCAGCAGAACCGCACCGAGGCGACGGACCGCAACTGGGGCACGCGCTCGGGCCATGCCGTCGAGCGCATCGGCTACGGCGAGGTCGATTCCGGTTACGGCGCGGGCCGCGCCAGCGTGAAGGGCCGCACCATCGACGGCACCGTCGTCGGCAGGGCGACCTCCGCGCCGACCTGCGACTTCAAGGTCGGCGACCGGATCTTCCACCAGAAGTTCGGCAACGGCAACATCGCCGCCGTCGACGGCGACAAGCTGACCGTGGACTTCGACAAGGCCGGGCAGAAGCGTGTGCTCGCCGGCTTCGTGGCCGCCGCCTAGCTGTGGAATCCGATCAGGTTGTTCCGGCGAGGGCCTGAGCGGGTGATCGTCGGCCGAGGCTAGCATGAGGTCGCTGATGGTTATACCAGGCGAGCCATCTCGGCAGGTCGGCGGCTCGGCTGTCGGATGAGCGGTAGGGGATTGCGTAGGCCCATTCTCGCATGAGGGTCTGGATGAAGCGTTCGGCCTTGCCGTTGGTTCTGGGCGTGTAGGGCCTTGTGCGGATGTGACGGATGCCGAGCATCCTCAGCGCCTTGCGGAAGAGCTTGGCGACGTAGCCGGAGCCGTTGTCGGTCATCACCCGCTCGACCCTGATGCCGCGCGCCCGGAACCAGCGCAGCGCCCGGATCAGGAAGCCGGTGGTGGATTGACGCCGCTCGTCTGGCAGCACCTCGACGTAGGCGAGCCTGGTGGCGTCGTCGATCGCCACATGGAAGAAGTCGTAGCCGACATTGGCGCTGGCCCCGAGGCGGTTGCCGGTGATGCGGTGGCCGACCCGCTCGAAGCGGGCGAGCTTCTTGATGTCGAGGTGCAGGAGCTCGCCCGGCCGCTGGCGCTGGTAGCGGACGACCGGCGCCGGCGTCTCCAGGCTCTTCAGACGGCTGATTCCGCGCCGCTTCAGCCAGGCCGCCACGGTGGAGCGTGAAAGTCTGAGCTTCGCGGCGATCTCCTCGGCGG
Organism: Pseudomonadota bacterium; assembly: GCA_023419995.1. Lineage (GTDB taxonomy): Bacteria > Pseudomonadota > Alphaproteobacteria > Rhizobiales > Rhizobiaceae > Aerobium. The sequence goes on from JAEZXF010000503.1 coordinate 2,391, forward strand.
TGAGCCGATACTCGCGCCGCAGCTTCTCCATCAGGTCGATCCAGGGATCCAGCGTGCGGTTGGCCACCGAGCGCGGCCGGGAAGAGCGGTTCTCCAACCCCGCCGCTCCTTCCTTGCGGGAGCGCCCCAGCCATTTGCGCGCCGTGCGCTCGCTCACCCCGAAACCGGCCGCCACTTCAGCAACCGGCCGGCCCTCCTCCACAATCCGTCTCACCATCTCCGCTCGACCGAGCGGCGTCATCCGGGCATTCTGATGCGGGTTGTTCATCCTCGCGGTCCTCAGTGAATCGTGTCGCAACGACCACTCTCAGACCGTCAGTTCGGATGAACAACCTCCTTGGACTCCACACCTAGC
>JAEZXF010000504.1 GCA_023419995.1 Pseudomonadota bacterium
CCGCCCCCCCCCCCCCCCCCGCCCCCGCCGCCCCCCGCCCCCGGCGCCGCAGCCGCGCGGATCGAGCCCGCGCATCCGGCCGCGCCGCCGGCACCGGGCGGCATGCGCCCGATGACCCGCGACGACATTCCCGCCGTCGCCGCCATGTTCGGGACCGTCTTCGCCCGCGGCAGGCCGACCGGGCACCTCCCCGCCTATATCGAGACCGTCTTCTTCGGCAGCCCGCACTACAGCGAGGAGCACGGCAGCGTCGTCTACGACGACGGCAGGACCGGCGTCACCAGCGCGGTGCTGTCGCTGCCGATGCCGTTCAGCATCCATGGCGAGACCGTCATGGCGCGGCTCGTCTGCGCCTTCATGTCGGACGGGAGCAAGGCCAGCGTGCTCGGCGCGGCAAGGATCGCGCGCAGCCTGCGGCCGAGCCAGGTCGAGATGTGCTTCAGCGACAGCTCCTCGCCGACGAGCGCCAACCACTGCACCACCAGCGGCGGCATCGTGCTACCGGTCGAAAGCCTCGAATGGCGGCGCGTCTTCCTGCCGCTCAGCGCCACCGCCCTCAACGCCCGCCACGGCCGGCCGCGCGGCTTCCTTCCCGCCGTCGCGCCGCTGCGGCTGCTCGACCGGCTCGTGCTGGCGTGGAAGCCGTCGATACGGCCGCGCCCCGCCGCCGGCTGCACCGCCCGCGCCGCGCCGCTCAGCGCCTTCCTCGATTGCGCCGGCGGCATGACCGAGCGCTTCGCGGTGCGGCCGATCTGGTCGCAGGCCGATTTCGACTGGCTGACCCGCACTGCCGCGCTCAACACCGGCCTGGGCAGGCTCCAGTGCCGCGTCGTGGAGAAGGCGGGGCAGACCCTCGGCGCCTTCCTGTTCTTCGGTCGGCCGGGGCAGACCGCCTGCGTCATGAACGTGCTGTGCGACGAGGGATACGAGTTCGACGTGGTCGGCCAGATGTTCGCCTGCCTGGCCGAGGAGGGCTACGCCCTCGCCTCCGGCATCGCCCAGCCCTTCACCATCAACGCGGTGATGCGCCAGCGCCAGCTCACCTTCAAGCACCGCGGCTATTTCTGCCTCAGCACCCGCCGCGGCGACCTCGTCGAGGCGGCGCGGAAGGGCGACATCTACATCGGCGGCCTCGCCTCCGAGAGCTGGAGCCGGCTGGTCACCGACTTCTGACCGCGCCGCGTGCCCGCGGTCCTTCGGGTGCGGCCGCGTTCCCGCCGGCCGGCGCCCCATCGTTTTACAGATTATTTACCATACCTGCCTAATCCTCGGAATTGCTTCATGAAACCGCCGACAATGCGCGCTTCCGTCGGAGACGCAGCTTAAGAGAGCCCAGGATGTACAGGCCGCGCCAGCCAGAGCGAGCAGACCCGCCGAAAGCGGCAGAGGTCGGCCGTTCCGCCGACGCGCGCGGCGGCTCGCCCTCGACGTGCGCCCGCGGGGGCGGCAGGAAAGCGCCCGGTCGCCGCTACGGCGCGACGAGCGCGCGCCCGGCTCGCTGCTCCAGGCCGCGGCCGCCGCGGCCCCGCCCCGTCCGTCCGGCGCGGCGAGGTATTCGCCCTTTCCCGGCCTTTCCGCCATCGGCGCGCTCGGCTTCGACGACATCTTCACATGGCTGCGCGACGGCATCTTCTGGATCCTCGCGGCGGTCGCCATGTGCGTCGCCGGCGCGCTGGTCTACGCGCTGATGGCGACGCCGCGCTACACGGTCTACACCGACATCGTCGTCGATCCGTCGAATCTCAACGTCGTCAGCGACGATGTCTTCACCACCAACCCCCAGCGCGACGCCCAGCTTCTCGAGGTCGAGAGCAAGCTCAGGGTGCTGACGTCGCGCAACGTGCTGGCGCGCGTGATCGAGGACCTGCGGCTTGCCCAGGACCCCGAGTTCGTCAAGCCCGATCCCCTCGCCTTCCTCAAGGCGCTTCTCGGGCGCGCCGACAGCCCGGGCGACAACGAGGTGGCGGCGATGCGCGCGCTGAGCGAGCGCGTCGAGGCGCGGCGCGAGGAGCGCTCCTTCGTCGTGGTGCTCAAGGTCTGGAGCGAGGAGCCGGCCAAGGCGGTCACGCTCTCGGAGGCCATCGTCGCCGCCTTCGAGCAGGAGCTGTTCGAGTCGGCGGCGGAGAGCGCCGGACGGGTCGCCGACAACCTCAAGCAGCGGCTGGACGAGCTGCGCCAGAACGTCACCGAGGCCGAGCGCCGCGTCGAGGAGTTCCGCCGCGCCAACGGCCTGCAGTCGAGCAATGGCGAGCTGGTCAGCAACCAGCTTTCGGTCGAGCTGAACACCCAGGTTCTGGAGGCCCAGCAGCGGCTGATCCAGGCCCGGTCCCGCTTCAACCAGATGAGCACCGCCATCGAGCGCGGCCAGACGGCGAGCGCCTCGGTCTTCGGCTCCGACGAGATGACCGGCCTGCGCGAGCAGTTCAACACGCTGCAGCAGCAGATCGGCGCCATCGAGCGCACCTACGGCCCGCGCCACCCGCGCATGGTGTCGGCTCTGTCGGAGCGCGCGACGGTGGAAGGCGCGATGGGACGCGAGGCCCGCCGCATCCTGGAGCTGGCCCGCGCCGACCTCGCCCGCGAGCAGGCCGCGTTCGACGCGCTGCGCGGCAAGGCCGACGAGGAGCGCGCCAACGTCTTCACCGACAACGCCGCGCTGGTGCAGCTGCGCGACCTCGAGCGCGAGGCGCGTACCCGGGCCACCATCTACGAGACCTACATGGCGCGCACGCAGCAGATCGCCGAGCGCCAGCAGATCGACGCCACCAACGTGCGCGTGATCTCGCGGCCGGTGCCGCCGCAGGCGCGCAGCTGGCCGCCGCGGACCCTCCTGCTGCTCGCTGCCGGCGCGTTCGCCGGGCTGTGCCTGGGCGTGGGCGCCGCGCTCGGCCTCGGCCTGTGGCGCTACATCCGCACGCCGCAACGCCTGCCCGAGGGCCAGCAGCGCCCCGTCGCCGCATGAACGGGCTGCGCATGCAGCCTCCGGCCGCTCCTTCGCACACCCCCGGCTTCGCGCCGCCGCAATGGCTGGGCACGTTCCTGTTCATGGCCGTGTCGCTGTTCATGTGGGTGTCGCTCAACCCCTTCGTCGACCTGACCGGCGAGGCGGCGCTCGACCCGTCGGCGGGGCGGTCGAACCGCCTGAACCAGATCGTCATGCTGGGATTGACCGCGGGCCTCCTCGGCTACGGCCTGCTG
>JAEZXF010000518.1 GCA_023419995.1 Pseudomonadota bacterium
CGCCGTCGAATGGTCCTCCGGCCGGCCCTTGGCGATGTCGTGGAACAGCACCGTGACATAGAGGATGTCGCGGCTTCCCTTCAGCCCCGGCATCAGCGAATGGCTGAGCGGATGGATCGCCCCGGCCTCGCCGTGCTCGATCTCCGCGAGCACGCCGACGCAGCGGATGAGGTGCTCGTCCACCGTGTAGTGGTGGTACATGTTGAACTGCATCATCGCCACGATCTTCTGGAAGTCGGGGATGAGCTTGCCGAGCAGGCCCGCCTCGTTCATGCGCCGCAGGTTCAGCTCCGGGTTGCGGCTCGAGGTCAGCACCTCCATGAACAGCCGGTTGGCCTCCCGGTCGCGCCGCAGGTTGCGGTCGACGAGCCGGAGCGAGCGCGTCAGCAGCTTGAGCGCGTCGGGATGGAACTCCAGCCCGTGCCGGTCGGCGAACCAGAACAGCCGCAAGAGGTTGACGGGATCGCGCGCGAACACCTGGTCGTCGGCGACGTTGATGCGGTGGTTGTCGACGATGAAGTCCGAGGTGCCGGCGAGCTTGCGCTTGCGGCGGGAGAAGTTCAGGATCACCCGGTTGAAGCCGGGCACGTGCTTGGCCTGCTCCTCCTCCAGCGCGGCGCAGAAGATGCGCGTCAGGTCCCCCACCGTCTTGGCGACGAGGAAGTAGTGCTTCATGAAGCGCTCGACCTCGGACAGGCCCGGATGGCTGGTGTAGCCGAGCCGCTCGGCGATCTCGCGCTGGATGTCGAAGTGAAGCCGCTCCTCGGCGCGCCCGGTGAGGAAGTGCATGTGGCAGCGCACCGCCCACAGGAAGTCCTCGGCCTTGCGGAACTGGTTGTACTCGGCGCGCGTGAACACGCCCTTGCCGACCAGCTCCTCGGCGGTGCGCACGCGGTAGTAGTACTTGCCGATCCAGAACAGCGTCTGCAGGTCGCGCAGGCCGCCCTTGCCTTCCTTGATGTTCGGCTCGACGAGGTAGCGGCTTTCGCCGGCCTTGGCGTGGCGGGCGTCGCGCTCGCCGAGCTTGGCCTGAACGAACTCGGCGCCGGTGTCCTTGACGACCTCCTGGTCGAAGCGCGTCACCAGCGTGTCGTAGAGCTCGCGCCGCCCCTGCACGAAGCGCGCCTCGAGGATCGAGGTGCGGATCGTCATGTCCGTGCGCGACAGGCGGATGCACTCGTCGATGTCGCGGGTGGCGTGGCCCACCTTGAGGCCGAGGTCCCACAGCATGTAGAGCATGTACTCCACGACCTGCTCGCCCCAGGGCGTCTGCTTGTAGGGCAGCACGAACAGGAGGTCGATGTCGGAGCCGGGCGCCAGTGTGCCGCGGCCGTAGCCGCCGACCGCGACCACGGCCATGTGCTCGGCCGAGGACGGGTTGCGCGCGTGGTAGACGTGGCCGGCGACGAAGTCGTAGAGCGCGCGGATCACCTCGTCCATCAGGTGCGACAGCCGCTCGGCGCAGGCGTGGCCGCCGCCGTCCGCCGTCAGCATCGCCTCGGCCGCGGCGCGGCCCTCCGCCAGCCGCTCCTTGAACAGGCGCAGCAGGCCGGCGCGCACCGCCGGGCTGGAGCCGTCGCCGCCGGTCTCCGCGGTCAGCGCCGCGACGGCGTCGCGCAGCGCCGCGACGTCGAGGATCTCGTCGAGTCTGAGGGGAATCTTCGCCATGCCTGCCGGTCTTGCGTCACCGGCGCGGTCTATACCGCGATTTTCCCGCCTTGCATACGGTCGCGCAGCGCCGCCGTCCGGCCCCTGGCGCCGCGATGGCCGGCGCCCGGCGTCTCGTTCGCGGCGAGGAACGCCACGAAGGCGTTGATGTCGAGCGGCCGGGCGATGAAGTAGCCCTGCACGAAGTCGATCCGCGCCTGCATGTCGCGCAGCAGCGCCAGCCGCTCGGCCGTCTCGACGCCCTCGACCACCATCACCCGGCCGGTGGCCTGGATCATCTCGATCGCATGGCGCAGCATCTGCGCCATCATCGAGTTGTCGGGCGCCATGGCGAAGGCGCGGTCGAGCTTGACCCCGTCGACCGACAGCGCGGCGAGGTTCTGCATGTTGGAGTAGCCGGTGCCGAAATCGTCGATGTAGGTCTTGATGCCGCCCCGCCGCAGCGCCTCGATCTCGCGCTGGGCGTTGGCCGGGATCTCGTCGCTCTCGATGATCTCGAGCACGACGTCGAACCGGTCCGGCTGCGCCGTGAAGCCCGAGAAGGCGTGCTCCAGCCGGGCGCAGTCGAGGTCCTGCGGGAAGACGTTGAAGTTGACCTGCAGGCGCGTGCCCTCGGGCACCGCGCGCGACAGCTCCTCGAAGGCGTGGCGGGCCACCAGGCGCGTCAGCTGCATGGTCAGGTCGCGCCGCTTGACGATGTCGATGAAGCGGTCGGGGAAGACGATGCTGTCGTTGACGTCGCGCCAGCGCACCAGCACCTCGCAGCCGATGATCTCGCCGCTGTCGAGATGCATGACCGGCTGGTAGGCGCAGACGATCGAGGAGGCGTCGAGATGCCGGCAGAACCGCGCCTCGAACGACCAGTGGCGGGCGATCGCGCGCAGGATGCGGTCGGCGCCCCAGGTGGCGATCAGCCCCGCCGCGAACAGCACCAGCGCGATCGCGACGTTCACCGAGCGCATGAGCGTCAGCAGGTCGGCCTCGGCCGCGATGCAATGGACCCCGCCGGGATCGCAGGCGAACGTCCGGACCTGCCCGGCGCCGAGCCCGGCGAAGCCGGGGCCGTCCAGCCACCGCTGGTAAACGCCCGCCTCGCCTGCGCGCTGGAACCACGTCCCGTCGCCGGCCAGCAGCACGGCCTCCATCGTCAGCCATTCCGGCGGGCGCAGGTCGATCCGCTGCGGCGGCACCACGGCGACGAAGGGCTCGCTCAGGGCGAAGGTCCCCTTCTCGCCGGCGAGGCCGAGAAAGCTCAGGTCGCGGTCGATCCACAGCGCGATGCCGTGCCGGCCCTGCGTCTCGACGTCCGGCTTGCCGAGGTCCACCGGCTCCTCGAAGGCAGCGACGTTGATCGAGCACTCGGCCCTGCCGCCCGGCGCGTAGAGGAACTCGTTGAGCCCGTCGGGCAGGTAGGCGATGCGGCGCAGCTGCTCCGCGAAGGCGGGCGAGCACGGTTGTGCCGTCAGCTGCGCGTGCATCAGGTCGAAGGTGTCGAGGAGATTGGTGCGGAGCCGGGTGAACTGCTCGGTGGCGTGGAGGGCTTCCTCGTGGGCGACCGCCGCGACCCGGTGCAGGGCGTAGCCGCCGACGACGGCGAGGATGCCGGTAAAGATCAGCACCCAGACAAGGGCCGCTATCAGCCGTCGATAGGTCGTCGATATGAATACGCTGACGAACTTCGCCATGCGAACAGCCCCCAATTCGCATTCAGTAGGCCAGTAAATGTTCAAGCGGCGGTTAACGACATAATGCCGCAGGGTAACCTGGAACGGCCCCCCGCGTCAGGCGTCGGGGGCCAGCGCCTTGAGCTGGTAGAGCGCGTCGAGCGCCTCGCGCGGCGTCATCTCGTCGGGGTGGAGCGCGGCCAGCGCCCCGGCCAGCGCGTCGGCCTCCCTCGGCTTCTCGGGCGCGCGCCGCGCGGCGACGGAGAACAGCGGCAGGTCGTCGACGAGGCGCGCTGCCTTGCCGGAGGTCTCGCCCTCCTCGAGCTGGCGCAGCACCGCGCGCGCCCTTTCGACCACGGCCTCGGGCAGGCCGGCGAGGCGCGCGACCTGGACGCCGTAGGAACGGTCGGCCGCCCCCTTGCCCACCTCGTGCAGGAAGACGACGTCGCCCTCCCATTCCTTCACCCGCATGGTGACGTTGGAGAGGCGGGGAAGCTTCTCGGCCAGCGCCGTCATCTCGTGGAAGTGGGTGGCGAAGATGGCGCGGCAGCGGTTCTTCTCGTGCAGGTACTCGACCGCCGCCCAGGCGATGGACAGGCCGTCGAAGGTGGCGGTGCCGCGGCCGATCTCGTCGAGGATGACCAGCGAGCGCTCGCCGGCCTGGTTGAGGATCGCCGCGGTCTCGACCATCTCGACCATGAAGGTCGAGCGCCCGCGCGCCAGGTCGTCGGAGGCGCCGACGCGCGAGAACAGCCGGTCGACGATGCCGATGCGCGCGCGCGAAGCGGGTACGAAGCTGCCGGTCTGCGCCATCAGCGCGATCAGCGCGTTCTGGCGCAGGAAGGTCGACTTGCCGCCCATGTGCGGTCCGGTCAGCAGCCAGATCGCGCCCTGCCTGCCGCCGTCCTCCGGCGACAGGTCGCAGTCGTTGGCGACGAAGGGGTCGGCGAGCTGGCGGCGCAGCGCCTGCTCCACCACCGGGTGGCGGCCG
>JAEZXF010000083.1 GCA_023419995.1 Pseudomonadota bacterium
CACCCTCTCCCCGTGAACGGGGAGAGGGAAACGTCGGCCGCCGATGCCAAGGAACGATTTCGTGACCATCCCGTCCATCCGCACCGAGAACCTGACGATCCGCTTCGGCGGCCATGCGGCCGTCGACAACGTCACCTGCGCCTTCCGGCCGGGCGAGCTCACCGTGATCGTCGGGCCGAACGGGGCGGGCAAGACCACCTGGTTCAACCTCGTCTCCGGCCAGCTGAAGCCGACCGAGGGGCGCATCTTCAAGGGCGAGACCGAGATCACCGCGCTGTCGCCCTCCGCGCGGGCCAAGCTCGGCATCGGCCGCGCCTTCCAGCTCACCAACCTCTTCCCCAAGCTCACCGTGCTGGAGAACGTGCGCCTCGCCGTGCAGGCGCGCGCCGGGCAGGGCGGGCGCATCCTGTCGCGCGCCTCGGCCCTCACCGACATCCGCGACAAGGCCCACGCCTTCGTCGCGGCGACCCGGCTTTCCTCTGTCGCGCACCTGCCGGCGGCCGCGCTGCCGCACGGCGACCAGCGCAAGCTCGAGGTGGCGATGCTGGCGGCGATGGAGCCGGACGTCTTCATGTTCGACGAGCCGACCGCCGGCATGTCGGCCGACGAGGCCCCGGCCATCCTCGAGCTGATCGCCGAGATCAAGAAGGACACGGGCAAGACCATCCTGCTCGTCGAGCACAAGATGGACGTGGTGCGGGCGCTCGCCGACCGCATCGTCGTCCTGCACAACGGCGCGCTGATCGCCGACGGCCGGCCGGCCGAGGTGATGGCGCTGCCGATCGTGCGCGACATCTATCTCGGCATCGGCGCGGAGGACGTGGCATGAGGAGGCCGGCATGAGCGGGGCGATCCTTCGTCTGGACGACGTCCACACCGACATCGCGCAATACCACATCCTGCACGGGGTCTCGCTCGACGTGCCGGAAGGCGGCGTCCACGTGCTGCTCGGCCGCAACGGCGCCGGCAAGACCACCACCCTGCGCACCATCATGGGCCTGTGGCGGGCGCGGAAGGGCGCGATCGTCTTCCGCCACAAGGACATCACCGCGCTCACGACGCCCGACATCGCCCGCCTCGGCGTCGCCTTCGTGCCCGAGAACATGGGCATCTTCGGCGGGCTGACGGTGGAGGAGAACATGCGGCTCGCCGCTTCGGGCGGCCGCTTCGACGACCAGCGCCTCCAGCGCATCTTCGCTTTGTTCCCGGCAATGGAAAAATTCTGGCGCAACCAGGCGCACGCGCTCTCCGGCGGCCAGAAGCAGATGCTCGCCATCTCGCGCGCCATCATCGAGAAGCGCGACCTGATCCTGATCGACGAGCCGACCAAGGGGCTGGCGCCGGCGATCATCCGCGCCATGATTGACGCCTTCCGCGAGATAGCAACGGAGACGACGATCCTGCTGGTCGAGCAGAACTTCCACTTCGCCCGGGCGCTCGGCGACACAGTGGCGGTGATCGACGACGGCCGCATCGTCCATCGCGGCTCGATGGCCGAGCTCGCCGCCGACGAGGCGTTGCAGGGCCGTTTCCTCAGCCTGTCGATGGAAGCGCACTGAGATGATGAAGACCCTCTCCGCAACCTTCGAGCGCTTCGGCGGCGTCATGCTGCTGCCGGTGATCCTGGCGCTGATCGCTTTCCTGCTGATCGGCCGACCCTCGACCTGGGTGACGCTCACCGTCGCCGGGCTGGCCATGGGCATGATGATCTTCCTGATGGCCTCTGGCCTGTCGCTGATCTTCGGTCTGATGGACGTGCTGAACTTCGGCCATTCGGCCTTCGTCTCCTTCGGCGCGTTCATCGCCGCGAGCGTGCTCGCCTCGCTCGGCGTATGGGTCTCCGGCGGCAGCGCGGCGCTCAACATCCTGGCGCTGATGGCGGCCATCGGCGCGGCCACCGCCTTCGGCGCGCTGGCCGGCTGGGCCTTCGAGCACGTCATCGTCAAGCCGGTCTACAAGGACCATCTGCGCCAGATCCTCATCACCATGGGCGCGCTGATCGTCGCCGACGAGATCATCCTGATGATCTGGGGCGGCTCGCCGGTTCCCGTGCCGCGCCCGGCGGTGCTGACCGGCTCGCTCGTCATCGGCGACGTCTCGATCGAGATCTACCGCATCTTCGCCTTCCTGCTCGGCCTCGCCGTCTACGTCGCCATGCATGTCGCGCTGAACCGCACCCGCATCGGCCTCCTAATCCGCGCCGGCGTCGAGAACCGCGAGATGGTCGAGGCGCTCGGCTTCCGCATCGACCGGCTGTTCGTCGGCGTGTTCATGGCGGGTTCGGCGCTGGCCGCGATGGGCGGGTCCATGTGGGCCGGCTACCAGGGGCTGATCACGCCGGCGATCGGCGGCGAACTGATGATCCTCGTCTTCATCGTCGTCATCATCGGCGGCCTGGGCTCGGTCGAGGGCTCGCTGCTCGGCGCCATCCTCGTCGGGCTGATGGCCAACTACGTCGCCTTCCTGTTCCCGAAGATGTCGCTGGCCTCGAACATGATCCTGATGATGGCGATCCTGTTGTGGCGGCCCTTCGGGCTGAAGCCGGCGGTGAAGGGATGAGAATGATGAGCATGTCCATGCCGCTCTCTTTCCGTCCGCGTTTGCGCCGCCCCTCATCCGCCCTTCGGGCAC
>JAEZXF010000180.1 GCA_023419995.1 Pseudomonadota bacterium
ATCGTGCCGTGGCCGCACATGGGCAGGCAGCCCGAGGTCTCGATGAACAGGATCGCGACATCGCAATCGTCGCGCGTCGGCGGATAGAGGATCGACCCCGACATTATGTCGTGGCCGCGCGGCTCGAACATCAGCCCGGTGCGGATCCAGTCGAACTCGGCGAGGAAATGGGCCCGTTTCTCGATCATGGTCGCGCCCTCGAGGCGCGGGCCGCCGCCGGCGACGAGCCGGACCGGGTTGCCGCAGGTGTGGCCGTCGATGCACTGGAAGGTGTGGTTCGCCATGGGAAACCTTTGTTCTGGGCATGATCCGGTCCGGGGGCCGCGCCGCGCTTCTCGGGATCATGCCCCCCGGAAGCGCGACGCCCGGTAGGGCGCGATGTCGATGGCGGGCGCGGTGCCGTCGACGATGTCGGCGACGAGCTCGGCCGTGCCGGCCGATTGCGTCAGGCCGAGGTGGCCGTGGCCGAAGGCGAGCACCACCGCCGGGCTGCGGGGCGCGGCCGAGATGACGGGCAGGCTGTCGGGCATCGACGGGCGGAAGCCCATCCATTGCGTGCCGCCCTCCGTCTTCAGGCCGGGCAGGAAGGTGGCGGCCTTGTCGAGCAGCGCCTGCGCCCGCGCCATGCGCGGCGCAAGCTCGAGCCCGCCCAGCTCCACCCCGCCGCCGACGCGGATGCCCTCGCCGACGCGGCTGACGACGAAGCCGTGGCCGGAGAAGCTGACATGGGTGCGCAGGTCGAAGGCGCCGGCCGGAAGCGTCGTGTTGTAGCCGCGCTCGGTCTCCAGCGGCAGGCCGAGGCCGAGCTGGCGCACAAGCGGCCGCGAATGTGCGCCGGCCGCCACCACGACGCGGTCGAAGGCCCACTCCCCGGCGCCGTCGGCGATGCGCGCTTCGTTGGCCGAAGCGGCGATCTGGCGGATCGCGGCGCGCTCGATGCGGCCGCCGCGGCGGGTGAACGCCTCCGCCAGCCGCTCGACCCAGAGCAGCGGATCGACGACGTTGAGCCAGTCCGGCGTGTAGCCGGCATGGGTGAAGCGCGGCGCGATGCCGGGCTGGATGCCGGCGATGGCGGCGGGGCTTTCCAGCAGCTCGAAGCGCACGCCCGCCGCCCGCCGCTCCTGCCAGCCGGGCAGGCTGGCGCGGTACTCGCCCTCGCCCTCGTAGAGCTGGAGCTGACCCTCGCGGCGCAGCAGGCTTTCGAGGCCGTATGCGCCGACCAGCCGCTCCAGCGCCGCCGCCGAATGCGCCATCAGCGCGCTCTGCGCCGCCACCGAGGCGCGGTAGCGGTCGGGCAGGCTGGCGCGCCAGAACGCGGCGAGCCACGGCGCGATGCGCAGCGCGTAAGACGGCGGGATGGAGAGCGGGCCGCCCGGGTCGAACAGCCACAGCGGCGCCTTGCGCATGATGCCGGGCGTGGCGAGCGGGATGATCTCGGTGAAGGCGAACGCCCCGGCATTGCCGCGCGAGGCCCCGGCCGCGACACCCTCGCGGTCGAACAGGGTGACGGCATGCCCCCTGCCCGCCAGCGCCAGCGCCGTGGAAACGCCGATGACGCCCGCCCCGATCACGCCGATCTTCATGACGCAAATCCCGCTTGTTATGATCGGCGTCTTATAGTTTGCATTCGTGTTGTCGACAAATAAAATAATCCATGGGACGGCATCGAGGTCGGGAAGCGGCATGGCGAGACGGGGCAGGACGAAGGACGGCGCGGCGGCAGGCAGCGGGGTTGCGGGCGGCGCGAAGGCGGAGGCCGGCGCCGCGGGCGGGCACCGGCGCGGCTCCGGCGTCAGCCATGTCTACGAGACGCTGCGCAACGAGAGCGTCGAGCTGGCGCTGGCGCCCGGCAGCCCGATCGACGAGGTCCAGCTCGCCGAGCGCTTCTCGCTGTCGCGCACCCCGATCCGCGAGGCGCTGGTGCGGCTGGCCGCCGAGGGGCTGATCGCGACGCTGCCCAACCGCGCCACCATCGTCTCCAGCATCGACTTCCTCAACCTGCCGCATTTCTTCGACGCGCTGACGCTGATGTACCGCGTGACCACGCGGCTGGCGGCGGCCAACCACCAGGGCGACGACATCGGCCGCATCCGTGCCGCCCAGGCGCGCTTCGCCGACGCCGTCGCGGCGCGCGACGCGCTGGCGATGATCGCCACGAACCGCGACTTCCACCTCGAGATCGCCAGGGCCGGCCGCAACCGCTACTACACGGAGCTGTTCCGGCAGCTCCTGGACGAGGGCCGGCGCATCCTGCGGCTGTACTATTCCTCGTTCCACGACGTGCTGCCGCCGCAATATGCCGCCGAGCACGACGAGATGATCGCGGCGGTGGCCGCGCGCGACGTCGCCGAGGCCGACCGCCTCGCCGCCCTCCACGCCGCGCAGGTGGTCCGCCATATCCGCGCCGCGATCGCCACCGACGCCGGCATCAATGCCGGCATCGAGATCTGAGGGTGCACGGCGGCAAGATCCGGGGGGCGGTGGGCCGATAGGCCGGCGATCTAGCCTGACGGCATGATCGTGGCGATGGCCGCGCACGACGTCGCCGTGGCCGACCATCTCGCCGACTTCAACGCCGCGCAAGTGGTCCGCCATATCCGGACGTCGATCACTGCCGACGCCGGCATCGACGTTCGCATCGAGATATGAGGGTACGCAGCGGCGAGATCCGGGCGGGCGCAGCGGCTCCGCACGACCTTGCCGTTTCCGGCGGCGCGGCGGTCAAACGGCGTTTTCCGCTCAGTGCGTCGTTTTCCCCGGGAGCGTTCCGGCCGATGGCCGCGTGGCGTCGGGTCGCGTGACTGCGTTCAGGCAGCGTTCTGCAGCGGACGGGCACGCTCGACCCGCTTGCGCTCCTTGGGCGTGTTCATCACCTCCCAAAGATCGTTGCGCCGCTGTGCGTTGAGCCGGAAGTCCGGGCCGTTGCCGAACACACGCGCCAGGATCAGCGCCGTCGCCGCCGTCACGTTCCTGCGGTTGCCGCACAACTCGTTGACATGCTAGCGCTGGACGTCCATCGCCTCGGCGAGCGCGCCCTGCGTCAGCCCCATCGGCTGCATGAACTCTTCGGTGAGGATCTCGCCGACAGTCGCCGGCTTGCGCTTGGTGGTCAGCATCCGTGCCTCGCTTTCATCGGCAGCCGTGATCGTCCAGATAGATCCCGTCCACCTCGCCTCGCTCGTCATCCCAGCGGAAGGTCGACCGCCACTGCTGGTTGACGCGAATCGAATGCAACCCGCCGGATTGCCGCGCAGCTTCTCGAAGCGATTACTGGGCGGCACGCGCAAGTCCTGATAGGCAGTTCCCCACCGGGCCATCGAGCCGGCGCGCGGATGCGTCGATCGCGGCTACCGCGACCCGAACGCGGTCGGCCGGTCGCCGGCGGGAAGCCATGTGCCGGGATCGTGCGTGAGCTGCGAGCCCCGGGGAGCAGCACGGCTAGGGGCAACATGCAGGCCGAAGATGCAGGCGGCTGAAAACGCCGAAGGTTCAAGGAGACCCCCGCGAAGTGTCATCGGCCTTCGTCCCTGCGCCGGCCCTTCTTCCTCGTTCTCCTGTTGCCCTCCGTAGCCGCAGGCCTCACCCCTCTCCTCTCTCTCTCATTTCTTGTCGACAAATAAAATACAAATGATATTATCAAATCGAACCGCATCGCTTTCGCCTGCTCCGGCACGGGCATGGAGCGGCCTTCACAGGAGGATCGCATGAAGCTCGACATTTTCTCCGGCTGCGTCCCGGCGCTGATGACGCCGTGCAAGGCCGACCGCACGCCCGATTTCGACGCGCTGGTGCGCAAGGGCAAGGAGCTCGTCACCGCCGGCATGTCGGGCGTCGTCTATTGCGGCTCGATGGGCGACTGGCCGCTCTTGACCGACGCGCAGCGCATGGAGGGCGTCGAGCGGCTGGCGAAGGCGGGCGTGCCGGTCATCGTCGGCACCGGCGCGGTCAACACGGCCTCGGCCGCCGCCCATGCCGCGCATGCGCAGAAGGTCGGCGCCGCGGGGCTGATGGTCATCCCGCGGGTGCTGTCGCGCGGCTCGTCCGCCGCCGCCCAGCGCCACCATTTCAAGGCCGTGCTGTCGGCCGCGCCGGCGCTGCCGGCCGTCATCTACAACAGCCCCTATTACGGCTTCGAGACTAGGGCCGACCTGTTCTTCGCGCTTCGGGCCGAGCATCCGAACCTGATCGGCTTCAAGGAGTTCGGCGGCGCCGCCTCGCTGACCTACGCCGCCGAGCACATCAGCAGCCAGCCCGGCGTGACGCTGATGGTCGGCGTCGACACCGCCGTCTACCACGGCTTCGTCAATTGCGGCGCGGTCGGCGCCATCACCGGCATCGGCAACGTGCTGCCGCGCGAGGTGCTGCACCTGTGCGCCCTGTCGCGCGCCGCGGCCGGCGGCGACGCTGAGGCCCGCGCGCGCGCGCAGGAGCTGGAGCAGGCGCTGCACGTGCTCTCCTCCTTCGACGAGGGGGCGGACCTCGTCCTCTACTTCAAGCACCTGATGGTGCTGAGGGGGAACCCGGAATACGAGCTCCACTTCAACGAGACCGACGCGCTGTCGCCGAGCCAGCGCGGCTATGCCGAGGCGCAGCTCGCGCTGTTCGACGCCTGGTATGCCGGCTGGAGCGCCGGCCTCGCCACGGCGCACCGCGCAGCGGCCTGACGCCCGCCGCGGCAGGCCGCCCTTGGCCTCGTGCCCGCGGCGGTGTAAGCCTCCCCGCATGAAGGCCACCCCGAGTACCCCCTGCACGGCGCTTCCGCGCGTCTGACGCGAGAAGCCCGAGCGAGCGCCGCAAGGGCTCGCGCCGAACCCGGCTTCCCGTTCCCGATCGGGCGGCGGCCGGATTTCGATCTCCCAATGCAGTGAGTATTTCGATGGACGACTTCTTCGA
>JAEZXF010000214.1 GCA_023419995.1 Pseudomonadota bacterium
GATAGTCGCCGGAGATGGTGGCCATGAACACCGCCGACGGCAGCGCCAGCGACGTGTCGGAGGTGAACTTGTTCGACGGCATCATCTTGCCGCGCGCCACGCCGGCCTGGTCGGGCGTGATGCACTCGATGTCCTCGATGCCGCGCCATTCGAGCCAGGCGCTCGCCTCCTTCCAGCTCTTGACGCCGCGCAGCTTCTTGACGAACTCGGGCACGCGCGCACGCGTTCCGCGGCCGGTCGGGCGGACTTCCTTCTTCTGCACGGGAGGCATCGATCACCAGAGAGAGCGTTCAGGATGGCGAAGTATAGCCGGCCGCCTTCGCGAATGGAAAGGGCCGCCGTCATCTTCGCACATCCCCGCCGTCCGGCAAGGCCGGCGCGGGGCCGACGGAACGCGCGGGCGGTGCCAACGCCCGGGTGTCGGCACTGCCCCTCACCTGCCTGCCGGCATCCTCTCCCCGCGAGCGGGGAGAGGAGGGATGGCCGCGCTGCCGCCGCTTTCCTTCTCCCCGTTCACGGGGAGAAGGTGGCCCGAAGGTCCGGATGAGGGGCGGCGCTGCTGCTCATGAATTGAATCCTACGGTAGACCAACCCTCAGTCCGCACGCTGCGCCTCTTGTCTCCGCATGCGAAAAGGGGCGGCCTCGCGACCGCCCCTCGTCTTGCCGTCCATGCGGCCCGGAGGCCGCCGCCTGCCTGCTATTCGCGGTTGCCCAGGAACTGCAGCAGGAACATGAACATGTTGATGAAGTCGAGGTAGAGCCGGAGCGCGCCCATGATGGCCTTGCGGCCGGCGACCAGCGCACCGTCGCCCTCGTAGTACATCTCCTTGATCTGCTGGGTGTCGTAGGCGGTGAGGCCCGCGAACACCAGCACGCCGATCGACGAGATGGCGAACTGCAGCGCCGACGAGCCGAGGAAGATGTTGACGATGGAGGCGAGGATGAGGCCCCACACGCCCATGATCAGGAACGACCCCATGCCCGACAGGTCGCGCTTGGTGCTGTAGCCGAACAGCGACAGCGCCAGGAAGGCGGTGGCGGTGATGAAGAAGGTCTGGACGATCGAGGCGCTGGTGTAGACAAGGAAGATCGACGACAGCGAGATGCCCATCACGGCGGCGAAGGCCCAGAAGGTGGTCTGCGCGGCCGAAAGGCTCATCTTCTCGACGCGGAACGACAGGAAGAACACCATCGCCAGCGGCGCGAGCATGACGACCCAGCGCAGCGGCGAGCCGTAGAGCGCGGCGCCGAGGCCGGTCAGCATCTTGCCGTTGCCCAGCGTGGCGACGGCGGCGGAGGGATCGGTGGTGGTGGCGAGCATCACCGTGCCGAGCGCGGCGAAGCCGGTGATCGCAAGGCCGAGCGCCATCAGGTTGTAGACCCTGATCATGTAGGCGCGCAGGCCCTCGTCGATTGCGGCATCGGCGCGCGCACCGGCGGTCGCGACGCGAGCCTGGTAGTTGCGATAGTCAGCCATTGGTTCCTCTTTTCTGCTCATGTTCCGTCGGGTGTCGGGCACAGGCCCAGGCGCCGCTGGCGGAACTCCAGCATGCCTGTGCGCGAATATGAGGATTCTTTGCGGCGGCGACTAGGCCTGTTGCATGCTGAAATGCATCGTGAGGCCCGATCGCCGCCGCCGGTTCAGAGGTTTCGCAGCACCGGCGCCGCCTTGTGGCCCAGCACCCGCCACGTGCCGACGAGGCCGAAGCCCACCGTCAGCACCAGGGCCAGCGCCACCGTGAACAGCGCCACCTCGGGCAGGAAGGCCGAGGGCAGCGACATGATCCGCGCCACCACGAACCACGCCGCGACGCCGCCGGCGATCAGCGCGAACACAGCCGTCGCCAGCCCGATCAGCGCGTATTCGAGCGAGAACGCCCGGATCAGCGTGCGCCGCGTCGCGCCCAGCGTCTTCAGCACCACCGCGTCGTGGATGCGGGCGCGGTTGCCGGCGGCGAGCGCGCCGGACAGCACCAGCACCGAGGCGACAAGCGCGATCGCCGCCGCAGCGCGGATCGCCACCGCGAGCTGCGCGACGATGCCGTTGATGATGTCGAGCGCGTCCTTGACCCGCACGCTGGTGACGGCCGGGAAGGCGCGGGTGATGGCGTTGAGGAGCTGCGCCTCCTCCTGCGGCGTCGCCTGCGGGTCCGACAGCGTCGCCAGCCACGAATGCGGCGCGCCGGCGAAGGTGTTGGGCGAGAACACCATCACGAAGTTGATGGCGAGCGATTCCCACTGCACCTCGCGGAAGCTCGCTATGCGCGCGGTGATGTTGCGGCCGAGCACGTTGACCGTCACCGTGTCGCCGAGCCTGAGGCCGAGCTCGCGGCCTTCCTGCGCCGCGAAGGAAACGAGCGGCTCGCCGTCATATCCGTCCGGCCACCACTCGCCTTCCGAAAGCGTCGAGTTCTCCGGCACGTTGCGGGCATAGGTGATGCCGCGGTCGCCGCGCAGCACCCATGCGCCCTCCGGCGGCACCTGGATTTCGCGCACGTCGACGCCGTTGAGCGCCATCACGCGCCCGCGCAGCATCGGCACCCGCACCAGCTTGCCGTCGGGCGCTTCCGCCGCGATCAGCTCGGCGAAGCCGTCGGCCTCGCCGCTCTGGATGTCGACGAAGAAGAAGTTCGGCGCGTGCGCCGGCAGGCTGTCGGTGATCTGGCGCCTGAGGTTGCCGTCGATCAGCGCCAGCGTCACGAGGAGGGTGAGCCCGAGGCCGAGCGACAGCACGACGGAGGGCGTCAGCGCGCCGGGCCGATGGATGTTGCCGATGGCGAGCCGGAGCGCGGTCGAGCGCACGCGCGGGCTTCGGCGCGCCAGCCACTGCACGCCGACGCCGACCAGCCGCAGCACGACGAAGGCGCCGATCGCCGCGCCGACGAAGATGACGGCGATGCGCCGGGCGCCGGCCGGGAGGACGGCGAGAGCCGCCAGCGCCACGGCCAGCGCCGCGACCGCGGCGAGGTAGACCGGCCGCGGCAGGCCGCGCCCGTCGCAGCCCATCTCGCGGAACAGCGCCGTCGCCGGCACATCGCGGGCGCGGCCGAGCGGCAGCAGCGCGAAAGCGAGCGTCACCAGCACGCCGAACAGCGCCGCGCAGCCCAGCGCGCC
>JAEZXF010000226.1 GCA_023419995.1 Pseudomonadota bacterium
TGCATGATCGGCGGGGCGCTGCGCGCCCTCCGGACCGGGGCCTCAGCCGGCGGCGGCGACCCGTCCGCCATCGGCGTCGCGGCCGCGCGCATCGCGCGATTCCAGCGCTTCCGCCTTGGCCAGCTCGGCTTCCGCCTCGTCGAGAAGCGACTGCGCGCTCTCGCGCTGCTGCTTCAGGTCCGCCTGCGAGCCGAGCAGGTTGTCGCGCCGCTGGCGCGCGGCCTTGGCGAAGGTCGGATAGGCGAAATGGTTCATGTCGGTGATGCCGGCCTTCTTCTCCTCGGCGGCAATCTGGAGGTCCAGTTCCCCGGCCATGCGCTCGAACTCGGCGATCATCATGTCGAGCTGCATGAGCTGCTTGCGCTTCTCATTGACCTGAAACCGCTTCAGACGCACCAGGTTCTCTCGTGCCTTCATTACTCGTACTCCCGAAACGCATACGCTTGCGCCAAACACGGCCGGCGCCAACCTTCTGTCCACCCGGACGGACACTCTATGCCCGGATGGGAAACAATTTCCTAAGCTCCCGCGTCGCTGGTAACCATTCGTTTACGCGCATTGTTAATCATAGCGGCGAGGACTTAAGGCCGGGTAAAGACGCTTCGCGGCGTCGGAGACGGCAAAACGACTCTCTATGAGTCGGTTGTGGGACTTTCCTAAACTGACACATTAACCTTCGGTTTTTGTGATTCACGTTTGGATTCAATGAGGTGTAGGCGAAAGCTGAATGGGTCGAATATCGCTTGCAATGACGAATCATATTTTGTTAACCATTGCATGGCAGCCTTCGATTCAGGCAGCGGCCGCTGCGAAGCCGGAAGCTCGCTGAACCCGGCCTGGCGGCGGGAAAGGGGACATACATGCGCGTTCTGCTCATCGAAGACGACAGTGCGACCGCACAGAGCATCGAGCTGATGCTCAAGTCGGAAAGCTTCAATGTCTATACGACCGACCTCGGCGAGGAGGGCGTCGACCTCGGCAAGCTCTACGACTACGACATCATCCTTCTGGACCTCAACCTTCCCGACATGTCGGGTTACGAGGTGCTGCGCACGCTGCGGCTTTCCAAGGTCAAGACGCCGATCCTCATCCTCTCCGGCATGGCCGGCATCGAGGACAAGGTGCGCGGCCTCGGCTTCGGCGCCGACGACTACATGACCAGGCCGTTCCACCAGGACGAGCTGGTCGCGCGCATCCACGCCATCGTCCGCCGCTCCAAGGGCCATGCCCAGTCGGTCATCACCACCGGCGACCTGGTGGTCAACCTCGACGCCAAGACCGTCGAGGTCGGCGGCCAGCGCGTGCACCTGACCGGCAAGGAATACCAGATGCTGGAGCTGCTCTCGCTGCGCAAGGGCACGACGCTGACCAAGGAAATGTTCCTGAACCACCTCTACGGCGGCATGGACGAGCCGGAGCTGAAGATCATCGACGTCTTCATCTGCAAGCTGCGCAAGAAGCTCGACACCGCGTCCGGCGGGCAGAACTACATCGAGACGGTCTGGGGCCGCGGCTACGTGCTGCGCGAGCCGGAAGACATCCGCGAGATCGCCTAGAGGCGAACGGCGAATAGGAAATTGCGAACAGAGGCCGCTGACACCGTCGGCGGTCTTTCGTTTTTGTGCCCTCTGATATCCGCTATGCAGCGATGTCGACTTCGCGGAAGCGGTCGAGAAGCTGGGTCCGGTTGAACGGCTTCATGATGTAGCCCTTCGCGCCCGCCCGCTTGGCGCGCATGATCGCGCCGACGTCGAACTCCGTCATGCAGACCATGACATAGGGCTTGAACTGCGGGTCGAGGTGGCAAAGCTGGCGGATGAGGTCGTGCGCGGCCATGTCGGCGAGCCGGGCATCGACGATGACGATATCGGGGATCTCCGCGGCGCACATCGCCAGCGCGTCGCTGCCGGTGGCGGCTTCCACGACACTCATGTCCGGCCCGTTCAGGATGCGGCTCGCAACCTTCCGGATGACGCTCGAGCCGTCGACGATCATGCAGCGTTTCATTGCCCACCCCCATGGACTGCCGGCGGTGATAGGACCCGGACGGCAGGTAGGGAAAGGCTAGCCGGAGACAGTAAAGAACGGCGTAACCGACTGGCTGAATATTTGGTAAATCTGCTTCAGGCCGGTCATTCGGCCGTCAGCACGATCTCCTCGGCGCCGGCGCGGATGGAGATGGTCATCCCCGCCTCGCGCGCCAGCAGCAGCGTGTAGTAGGGCTGCACGGCGTGGGCGTCGATCGGCTCCTCCGGCTTCACGCCCGAATGCAGCTCGAGGAAGCGCGCCGGAACCCGCATCATCGGCCCGCTCGACGTAAGCGTGAAGCGCGGCCGGGTGTCGAGGTCCTCGAGATCGACGGTGATCTTGCCGCCGCGCGGGATCGCCGCGTTGGCGACCAGGATGAGGTTGAGCAGCAGCTTGACCTTGTTCTTCGGCAGCAGCGCGCGCGTGCCGCGCCACTCGAAGTCCGGCTTCTCGTTGGCGATGAAGGCGCTGGCGACCGCCTCGGCATCGCCGGTGTCGATCTGCATGCCGGCGGAACCGGCCGCGCCGAAGGCGATGCGGGCGAACTGCAGCCGGGCCGAGGCGTTGCGCGCGCTGGTGCGGATGAGGCGCATCGCGTCCTCGTCGGCGCCGCCCTCGTCGAGCAGCTCGAGACCGTTGTTGATCGCGCCGACGGGCGAGATGATGTCGTGGCAGACCCGGCTGCACAGCAGCGCCGCAAGGTCAGGTGCGGAAAGGGTCAGGACATCGGTCATGCAGGGCGCCCTCGTCTTGCGGTTCGGTCTCGCCTGCGCGGCGCGAAGGCTGCCGGCGAATCATCGTTCATGAAGCGCGCTATTGGTTACACAGCCCGCAGCCGCCCACAAGAAAGCCCTCGCGAGGGTCGCCGGCCAATGGTTAATGATTGGATAAGGTTTACGTCATAGTTTGGCTGAAATCGGTGGGGACATGACACTCGGCAGGCCGCCGTCGCCTCTGGCGCGACGGAAGCGGCCGATAGGGAGAATGCAAGCCATGTTCAGCAGGCTCTTTCCTCTTCATCTCGTTCGCATCGCCGCGGCGGCGGTGCTTGCCGTCGCCATGACGGCGTCCTTCGCGGACCGGGCGCGCGCCAATGCCGGCCAGGCCTTCACCGCGCAGGAGATCATCGATTCCGGCCACCAGTTCTTCGGCGCGACGTCGGGCGGGCTAGGCAGCCTCATCGAGACGATCTTCTCCTCCTACGGCATGCCCAACGGCTACATCCTCGGCGAGGAGGGTTCGGGCGCGCTCGTCGGCGGCCTGACCTACGGCGAGGGCACCCTCTACACCAAGAACGTCGGGGACCACCGCGTCTACTGGCAGGGCCCGTCGCTCGGCTGGGATTTCGGCGGGCAGGGCTCGCGGACGATGATCCTCGTCTACAACCTCGACAGCATCCCCTCGCTCTACCAGCGCTATGCCGGCGTCGCGGGCTCAGCCTACGTCATCGCCGGACTCGGCTTCACGGTGCTGAAGAACGGCAACACGCTGCTGGTGCCGGTGCGCACCGGCGTCGGCGCCCGCCTCGGCGTCAACATCGGCTATCTCAAGCTGACGTCGAGCCCGACCTGGAACCCGTTCTGAGCGCGGATTCCCCGCTGCCGCGATTTTCCCCCGCGGGCGCGCTTGCGGCACTGGATTCCCCATGCGCCGGCGTGGCACATAGGGCGCGGTGACTGCCACGCCCGGACCGGGGCGCGGCCAAGCAAGGCGGGCATGCGGCTGTGATCCAGGCGACGCTTATCTTCATCCTCGGCTTCCTCAGCGCCGTGTTCCTGGCGGTGCTGGTCGCGCCGGCCATCTGGCGCCGCGCCGTGGCGCTGACGCGCCGCCGCGTCGAGGCGGCGCTGCCGCTGACCATGAACGAGATCCGCGCCGACAAGGACGCGCTGCGCGCCGAATACGCCATGGCGACGCGCAAGCTCGAGGTGGTGGTGAAAGCGCTGCGCGAGCAGATCGGCGGCCAGTCGGTCGAGGTCGATCGCGCCCGCGACGGCGAGCGGCGCGCGCAGCGCGAGAGCGACGACAGGGCCGGGATGATCGCCGCGCTCGAGACGCGGGAGACCGAGCTGCGCGCCGCGCTGCACAAGAGCGAGGAGGAGCGCCAGCGCCTTTCCGAACTGGTCGCGGAACGCGACAGGCTCGCCGACGAGCGGGCGAGGGAGATCGAGAAGCTCGGCGCCATGTACGACGAGGCGAGCTTCAGCGCGTCGAGCCGGCAGATCGAGCTGGTGGCGCAGGAATCGAGGATCGAGAAGCTCGACGAGGAGCTGGCGGCGCTGCACGGCCGCTTCGACC
>JAEZXF010000240.1 GCA_023419995.1 Pseudomonadota bacterium
TAGCCGGACAGCATGTCGAGGTCGTGGATGTGCAGGTCGCCCTCGCGATGCGCCGCGCCGACTTCGGCCGGATAGACGTGGGAGAGCCAGTAGTTGGCCACCACCTTGCCCGAGACGTTGAGGATCAGCCCGCCGAGCGAATAGCCCTGGTTGGCGTTGGCGTTGACGCGCCAGTCGGCGCGGTCGAGATACTCGTTGACCGAGGAGGCGACATCGACGGCGATGTCGCGCGGGCCGTGCGGGGCCGCTCCGGCGGCGGGCGCGCTTTCATGTCCCGTGCACATCGGCGGTCACTCCCGCCCAGACGCGCGGGCGCTGCGCCCGTTCGCGCCGGCCCCGGGGCATCCGCATGCCGGAACGGTTCCGTTGAAACTGCTGGTAGTGGACGCCCGCATCTGATCCCCCGTGGCGCTGTGGACGGGGGAGGCGCACGCAAGGAACCGGTCGGCCGGGGCCGCGGGTTGACCAGGCGCACCACCGGGACACCCCGCCCGTGGTTCGTATCGTTCGTCACGGCAGGTCTCCTGGCTCGCAGGTCGCCGCCCTTGCCGGCCTTCCCAATGCCGTGCGGCATCAGTGGCGTATTCCGGCGCAGGCTCGCTGCTTACAGTTGCGGGGGCAGCGCCGGCTTTGCGAACTCGCGCGCACCGGCTTCCCTCTTAGCTTCCGGGCCGACTCGACCCGAAAGAACCATGACGGCTATATGTAGTATTCGAGATTCTCTATTCGTCAAGATATCGTTGCGTCATCGCGACAATCTGGCGCGATCCTGCGGCCGCCTGTGGGGCGGGGCGGCGCGACCCTCGCCGTCAGGTGGTCGAGTAGGGCGCGAACGAGCTGCGCCGGTCGTCGATGACCAGCGTCCTGGCCAGCGGCGGAAAGGCGCGCTGCGGGCATCGCGCGCGCTCGCACACCTTGCAGCCGGCGCCGATCAGGGTGCGCGTCGCCGGGTCGTTGAGGGTGACGCCCTGCGAATAGACCAGCCGGTCGGCGTGCTGGAGGTCGCAGCCGAGCCCGATGGAGAACTTCTTCGTCGGCGCACCGTAGCCGCCGCGCGAGCTCTCGACCATGCGGGCGATCCACAGATAGGCGCGGCCGTCGGGCATCTCGGCCACCTGCGTCAGCGTCTTTCCGGGATTGGAGAAGGCGTCGTAGACGTTCCACAGCGGGCATGTACCGCCGACCCGCGAGAAGTGGAAGTCGGTCGCGGACTGGCGCTTGGAGATGTTGCCGGCGCGGTCGACCCGGACGAAGAAGAACGGCACGCCGCGCGCCTCGGGGCGCTGGAGCGTGCTGAGGCGGTGGCAGACGGTCTCGAAGCCGACGCCGAACTCCCGCCCGAGCAGGTCGATGTCGTAGCGCAGGCGGTCGGCGAGCTGCAGGAACGGCGCATAGGGCAGGACCAGCGCGCCGGCGAAGTAGTTGGCGAGCCCGATCCGCGCCAGAGACCGGCCCTCCTCGCCGGAGAAGCTGCCGCGCCCGGCGATCGAATCGATCAGGCCGCGGCATTCGAGGAACGCGATCTGCGTCGCCATCTGGAACGCCTGCTGGCCGGGCCGCAGCTGCCACGAAAGCCGCAGGGTGCGGGTCTGCGCGTCGAAGCTGCGCTGCGCGCCGGTGCCGTCCTCGTTGCGCAGGTCCGCGAGCCTCAGCCCGTGCCGCGTCTCCAGCCGCCTGGCGGTCGCCTCGGCCATGCGGCCGAGCGGCATGCCCATCTCCTGGGCGACGGTTTCGGCGGCCCGGTCGAGATCGTCGATGTAGTTGTGGTTGGCGTAGAAGAAGTCGCGCACCTCCTCGAACGGCGCCGAGGGCGCGGCGGCCGGCCTTCCCGCCCGATCGTCGCCGAGCATCGCCGCATAGGCCGAGAGCTCGTCCGCCGCCTGCCTGAGCCGGCGGCCCTGCGAGACGAAGGCGCGCGCCAGCGCCGGCATGTTGAGCGCAAGCTCCTTCAGCTCGGCCAGCGCCACCTGCTCGCCGAGCGCCGGGTCGGCCAGCGCCTCGCGCAACTCGCCGATCAGCCGCGCCTCGTCGTGGTCGGAGAACAGCTGGACGTCGGTGCCGAACGCGGCGTTCAGCTTCAGCAGCACCGGCACGGTCAGCGGCCGCTGGTTGTTCTCGATCTGGTTCAGATAGCTGAGCGAGAGGCCGAGCGCATCCGCCAGCGCCTGCTGGGTCAGGCGGCGCTCCTCGCGCAGCCGCCTAAGGCGCACGCCCATGAACGCCTTTTTCATCGCCGGCGCTCCCGACAATTTCTTCGCAATCTTTGCAAATTCACAGAGATATCTCCGCAAAAGTCCGCTTTTTCAGTGGTTTATGGCTTTCACCATATGCGGATAATGTGAACTTGAAAAGCCAACCCGGATGCAGCGCTTGAACAGGCACGCGATCATATCGAGTCACGAAGTGCCCTGTCCGGCCAGATCCTTCCACGCGGGGCCGACCGGCGGCCTCGACGCCTGCCGGCCGGCGGATGCGCTGCACCTGATGGCCGAGGCGGCGTTGCGGTGCGCCCGCCGCCATGCCGGCTGCGCCGTGGTCATGGCCAAGGCGGACGGCATCGAGTGCGCCCGCCGGGTTCCGGCCGGCGCCGCCGTCGACATCCGCGCCGAGGTCGCCTTCCAGGGCCGGTCGTCGATGACCGTCCTCGTCGGCATCGCGCCCAGTGACGGCGCTTCGCGCGCCGGCCCGTCGATCTCGGGCCGCTTCATGCTCGTCGCCGTCGACGGCGAGGGCCGCCCCGTCCCCATTCCGGTTTCAGATCAACGCACCGCAGAGGAAGTCCGTCGGTGAAGTCGCATACCGTCCGTACCAGGAAGTACGCCGAGAAGCTCGCCCGCGAGGATCAGCTCGCCTGGAAGATCGCCGCGATGGCGGCGGACGACGTTCCGCTCGACGCCGACGTGGTCGAGATGATCGGCAACCGCATCATCGACAACGCCGCCGTCGCCGCCGCCTCGCTGGCACGCCGCCCGGTCGCCAGCGCCCGCGCGCAGGCCCAGGCCCACCCTTACCTGCCGGGCGCGACGGTGTTCGGGCTTTCGACGGCGAAGCGCGTGTCGCCGGAATGGGCGGCATGGGCCAACGGCGTCGCCGTGCGAGAGCTCGACTTCCACGACACCTTCCTCGCCGCCGACTACTCCCACCCCGGCGACAACATCCCGCCGATCCTCGCCGTGGCCCAGCACTGCGGGTTGTCGGGTGCCGCGCTCGCCCGGGGCATCGCCACCGGCTACGAGGTGCAGGTCAACCTCGTGAAGGGCATCTGCCTGCACGAGCACAAGATCGACCACATCGCCCATCTCGGGCCCTCGGCCGCGGCCGGCATCGGCACCGCGCTCGGGCTGCCGGCGGAGGTGATCTATCAGGCCGTGCAGCAGGCGCTGCACGTGACCACCACCACGCGCCAGTCGCGCAAGGGCGAGATTTCGAGCTGGAAGGCCTATGCGCCGGCCTTCGCCGGCAAGATGGCGGTCGAGGCCGTCGACCGCGTGCTGCGCGGCGAGGGCGCGCCGTCGCCGGCCTGGGAGGGCGAGGACGGCTTCATCGCCTGGCTGCTCTCCGGCCCCAAGGCCGAATATGTCGTGCCGCTGCCCGAAAAGGGCGAGGCCAAGCGCGCCATCATGGACACCTACACCAAGGAGCACTCGGCCGAATACCAGAGCCAGGCGCTGATCGACCTCGCCCGGCGCATGGGGCCGAAGGTGGGCGATCTTTCCAGGGTGAAGGACATCGTCATCCACACCAGCCATCACACCCATTACGTGATCGGCACCGGGGCGAACGACCCGCAGAAGATGGATCCGACGGCCAGCCGCGAAACGCTCGACCATTCAATCATGTACATCTTCGCCGTGGCGCTGGAGGACGGCGGGTGGCACCACGAGCGCTCCTATGCGCCCGAGCGCGCCAACCGACCGGAGACCGTGGCGCTGTGGCACAAGGTCTCGACGGTCGAGAACCCGGAATGGACGCGCCGCTACCACAGCCACGACCCGAAGGAGAAGGCGTTCGGCGGCCGCGTCGTCGTCACGCTTCAGGACGGGACCGTGATCGAGGACGAGCTGGCGGTGGCCGACGCCCATCCGCTCGGCGCGCGCCCCTTCGCCCGGCCCGACTACGTGAAAAAATTCCGCACGCTGGCCGAGGGCATCGTCGCCGGGGCCGAGCAGGACCGCTTCATCGCCACGGTCGAGCGGCTGACCGAGCTGAAGCCGGAAGAGCTTGCCGGACTCACCTTCACCGTCGATGCCGAAAGGCTCGGTCCGGCGGCCGCCCCCGGCATCTTCGACTTCAAGCGCGGCTAGAGGAGGACGACATGACCGCACCCAGGCCCAAGAAATCCGTGGCGCTGTCCGGCGTCGTCGCCGGCAACACCGCCTTGTGCACCGTCGGCCGCACCGGCAACGACCTGCACTATCGCGGCTACGACATCCTCGACGTGGCCGAGACCTGCGAGTTCGAGGAGATCGCCCATCTCCTCGTCCACGGCGCGCTGCCGACCTTGGCCGAGCTTGCCGCCTACAAAGCAAAGCTGAAGGCGCTGCGCGGCCTGCCCGATGCGGTCAGGCGCACGCTGGAGCTCTTGCCGGCAGCGACGCATCCGATGGACGTGATGCGCTCCGGCGTCTCGGCGCTCGGCTGCGTGCTGCCGGAGGCGGCCGACCACAACCACCCCGGCGCGCGCGACATCGCCGACCGGCTCCTCGCCTCGCTGGGGTCGATGCTGCTCTACTGGCATCACTTCGCCCACAACGGCCGGCGCATCGAGGTCGCGCCGGCCGACGACTCGATCGGCGGCCACTTCCTGCACCTGCTGCACGGCAGGGCGCCGAAGCCGTCGCACGTCAAGGCGATGCACGTCTCGCTGATCCTCTATGCCGAGCACGAGTTCAACGCCTCGACCTTCACCGCGCGCTCCATCGCCGGCACCGGGTCCGACGTCTATTCGGCGATCACCGGCGCCATCGGCGCGCTGCGCGGGCCGAAGCACGGCGGCGCCAACGAGGTCGCGTTCGAGATCCAGAAGCGCTACGCCGACCCGGACGAGGCGGAGGCCGACATCCGCCGGCGCATAGAGGCCAAGGAGGTGGTGATCGGCTTCGGCCATCCCGTCTATACGGTGGCCGACCCGCGCAACAAGGTCATCAAGACCGTGGCGCGCCAGCTTTCGGTCGAGGCCGGCTCGACCAGGATGTTCGACATCGCCGAGCGCATCGAGGCGACGATGGCCGACGCCAAGGCGATGTTCCCGAACCTCGACTGGTTCAGCGCGGTCTCCTATCACATGCTGGGCGTGCCGACGGCGATGTTCACGCCGCTCTTCGTCATCGCGCGCACCTCCGGCTGGGCGGCCCATATCGTCGAGCAGCGGCAGGACAACAAGATCACCCGCCCGTCGGCCAACTATGTCGGGCCGGACAACCTCGAATTCGTGCCGATCGAGCGGCGCGGCCGCCCGGCCGCCGCCAGCAGGGCGGCGTAAGGAAAGACCATGCCCTATCTCGTTTCATCCGACCTTCCCGACCGGCCGGCCGGCGAGCGCTTCCGCGCGCTGGTGACGCGCGGCGGCATCGCCCGGCTTCCCGGCGCGCACAACGGCATGGCCGCCTTGCAGGCGAAAGCCGCCGGCTTCGAGGGGCTGTATCTCTCGGGCGCGGCCATGACCGCCTCGATGGGCCTGCCCGACCTCGGCATCATCACCGTGGACGAGGTGTCGTTCTTCATCCGCCAGATCGCCCGCGCGTCGGGCCTGCCGGTTCTGGTCGACGGCGACACCGGCTATGGCGAGGCGCTGAACGTCATGCACATGGTGCGGACCTTCGAGGACGCCGGCGCCGGCGCGGTGCATCTCGAGGACCAGCTCCTGCCCAAGAAATGCGGCCACCTCAACGACAAGAAGCTCGCCGACGCCCGCGACATGGCGGCCAAGGTGGCGGCGGCCGCGAAGGCGCGGCGGCATCTCTACGTCGTCGCCCGCACCGACGCGGCGGCGAGCGAGGGCATCGACGGCGCGGTGGCCCGCGCGAAGCTCTATATCGAGGCCGGAGCCGACGCCATCTTCCCCGAGGCGCTGACCACGGCGGAGATGTTCCGCGAGTTCGCCGCGCGCATGCCGGGCGTGCCGCTTCTGGCCAACATGACCGAGTTCGGCAGAACGCCGTTCTTCACGGCCGGCGAGTTCGAGGCGATGGGCTACCGCATGGTGATCTGGCCGGTCTCGTCGCTGCGCGTCGCCAACAAGGCGCAGGAGAAGCTCTACGCCACGCTCGGCCGGGACGGGTCGACCGAGGCGATGCTGCCCGAAATGCAGACGCGGGCCGAGCTCTACGACCTGATCGGCCTTGCCGGCTACGAGGCGCTCGACGCCTCGATCGTCGCGACGGTGCTTCCGTCCTGATCGGCGACTTCCGGGTCTATGCGCCGGGGAGGATGGCGACCGGCTCGAAGCGGTAGCCGTCGCCGGCGCGGTGGACGAGGCCGGCATGGCTGCCGCCGAAGTGCGACGCCAGAAGTGCTGCGCCCTTCTCCGCGCAGAAGTCGAGCAGCGACAGGCGCGTGCGATAGGCGGCCTGGCCGTCCTCGCACAGCGACGATCCCCATTGCGGCCGGTGGACCTGCAGCGGATGGTGAAAGCTGTCGGCGGCGAAGAGGAAGGTGTTGCCGCCGCTCTCGAGGACAAACGCGAGCTGGGTCGCGGTGTGGCCGGGCACGGGCATGGCGCGAAGCCCCGGCAGGATCGCGGCATCGTCGTCGATCAGGTCGAGCAGGCCCGCCTCGCGGATCGGGGCCACGGCCTCCCGCATGACGGCCGACTGCTGCGGGTAGAGCCCGAGCCCGCCGCCGCCCGCCTGCCAATGGGCGTATTCCCGCCGGCCGACGAGGTAGCGCGCATTGGGGAACGCCGGCCTCCACCCGTCCCCGTCGGGCAGGGTGCTGTTCTTCATGTGGTCGGTGTGCAGGTGGGTCAGCAGCACCATGTCGATGTCGTCGGGCGTCGCGCCCGCCGCGGCGAGGCTGACGAAGAACGGCGCGCCCTCGACGCCCTTGTCCTGGTGCCGGCCGCGCCCGGTGTCGACGAGGACGAGCTTGCCGCCGAGCCGGAACAGCCAGCCGTGGATGCTCGACACCAGCCTGTCCTTCTCGGCGCTGTAGTAGGCGGCCGAGCCGACGACCGGCGCTTCCTCGAACAGCGTGGGCAAGAAGTCGGGAAACAGGCTTGCCGGAGGGAAGGCGGCGCCGATCGATTCGCTGACCGGCCTGAGCTGCAGCTCGCCGCTGTCGATGGTCCTCACGTCGCCTTCCTCCCGCAGCCTGCGTCCGATTCAATGCGCGCGGATCATTTCATTAAATGAAACTGATGTTAAGAGATGATTGGTCGTGCGCGCATGCCTTCGGCCATGACGGCAAGGACGTCGCCGTCGGCCAGGCACCGGGAGGACAGGCGGGCAGTCGCTGGAGAATGCGGGGCTTACTGGTAGCCGAGCTGGCCGCGGATGCGTTCCGCCGCTTCCTGCAGGCGGCGAAGGTGGACGGGCTTGCCGTTCTTCACCAGCTGCGGGGTAAGGCCGGCGATCGACACCGCGCAGACCGGCTTGCCCTCGCGATCCAGCACCGGGACGGCGAGCGCGCTCAGGCCGAGCGTTACGTCGTCGATGGCGAACTCCCAGCCGCGCTTGCGAATCACGGTCAGGCGCTCGCGCAGGTCTTCCTTGGACACGATCGACTTTTCGCTCAGCTGCTGCATCGGCTCGGAGAGCCGGCGCTCGATCTCCTCCTCGGACTGGTAGGAAAGGAGCAGCTTGGGCGCGCCGCCGCAGTTCAGCGGAAGCGTGCTGCCGACCTGCCACCAGTGGACCTCGAGGCCGCGCATGTCGTGCACGCGGTCGAGGCAGACCGCTGCCCCTTCCTTGAAGACCGACAGGAACGCCGTGACGCTGAACTCGTTCGCCAGTTCCAGCAGCACGGGCTGGGCGATGGTGCGCAGGTCCTGCGTGTCGCCGACATTCGAGGCGAGGTCGCGGATGGCGCGGCCGAGGCGGTAATGATGGCTGAGCGGGTCCTGGGCGATGTAGTTGCTCTGCATCAGCGTCAGCAGCAGGCGGCGCGTCGTTCCCTTGTCGAGGCCCGTCTCATTGCTCACCTCGGCGAGGGTCTGGAGGTCCTTCCCCGCGAAGGAGTTGAGCACCATGAGCGCGCGCGTGACCGCGCGGACGTTCTGGACCGATGAACCGCTGGTTTGATTCCCCGCCATTGTTCTCTTCTTCTTGCCCGTTCATTCCCATCCTAAAGCCAGCGATGTCGGGTGCCGACATGCAGGTCAAAGGACGATACTTTTCGCTATCTGAACCTCACCATGCCATCGTTCGTCAAGTGCTTGCAAACCGTCGGCGCCATCACCTAACAGAAACCTGCAACAAAGCTGAAGGCGACAATTGCGCACGCAAGTTACGGCCATTGATGGTCGTTGAATTGGTCGCGCAGGGTTGCCTTCTGAATCTTGCCCGTCGCCGTGTGCGGGATCTCGTCGACGACGACCACGTCGTCCGGCATCCACCACTTGGCGATCTTTCCTTCCATGAAGGCGAGGATGCCGTCGCGGGTCGGCGCGCGGCCCGGCTTCGGCACCACGATCAGCAGCGGGCGCTCGTCCCATTTCGGGTGCGGCCGGCCGATGGCGGCGGCCTCCGCGACGTCGGGATGGCTGACGGCGAGGTTCTCGAGGTCGATGGTCGAGATCCATTCGCCGCCGGACTTGATGACGTCCTTGGCCCGGTCGGTGATCTGCATGTAGCCCATCGGGTCGATATGGGCGACGTCGCCCGTGTCGAACCAGCCGTCGGGCGTGAAGCTGGCGCTGCCGGCGCCGCGATAGTAGGAGCTCGCCACCGCGAAGCCGCGGACCTTGAGGTTGCCGAACGACTTGCCGTCCCACGGCTTCTCCACGTCGTCGTCGTCGGTGACCTTCATCTCGACGCCGAACGGCGCGTGGCCCTGCTTCTGGCGGATGTCCATCAGGGCCTCGCCCTCGTAGTCCGCATATTCCGGCTTCAGCGTCGCGAGCGTGCCGACCGGGCTCATCTCGGTCATGCCCCAGGCGTGGACGACCTCGACGTCGTAGTCGCGCTGGAACGTCTCGCTGACGACGCGGGGGCAGGCCGCGCCGCCGATGACCACGCGCTTCAGCCACGTCAGCTTCAGCCCCGTGCTCTCGAGGTGCTGCAGCAGCATCAGCCACACCGTCGGCACCGCGGCGCTGAAGGTCACGCGCTCGCTGTCGAGCATCTCGAAGATCGA
Organism: Pseudomonadota bacterium; assembly: GCA_023419995.1. Taxonomy (GTDB): domain Bacteria; phylum Pseudomonadota; class Alphaproteobacteria; order Rhizobiales; family Rhizobiaceae; genus Aerobium. The sequence goes on from JAEZXF010000240.1 coordinate 9,295, forward strand.
GGCGCCGTCCATCTTCTGGCCCGGCATGACGAGCTTGCCGCCGACCAGCGGCACCGAGTGCGCGAGGCCCCACGCATTGGCGTGGAACATCGGCACCACCGGCATCACCACGTCGCGCGACGACAGGTCCATGGCGTCGGGAAAGGCGTTGCGCATCGCATGCAGCACGTTCGAGCGATGCGAGTAGAGGGTGCCCTTGGGATTGCCGGTCGTGCCGGAGGTGTAGCACATGCCGGAGGCTGCGTTCTCGTCGAGGGCGCGCCAGGCGAAGTCGCCGTCCGCCTCGCGCAGCCATTCCTCGTAGGCGACGGCGCCGGGCAGGCTGGTGCGGGGCATGTGCGCCGCGTCGGTCAGCACGATGACCCGCCGCAGCGTCGGCACCGAGGGCGCGATGCCCTCGAGAAGGGACAGCAGCGACAGGTCGACGAACACCGCGCGGTCCTCGGCGTCGTTCATGATCCAGGCGATCTGCTCCGGGAACAGGCGCGGGTTGAGGGTGTGGTAGATTCCTCCCATGCCCATGATGCCGTACCAGGTTTCCAGGTGCCGGCCGGTGTTCCACGCCAGCGTGGCGATGCGGTCGCCGCGCTGGTAGCCTTCCCGGTCGAGAAGCTGGGCGACCTTCAGCGCCCGCGCGCGGATCTCGGCATAGGTGGTGCGGACGATCGGGCCCTCGACCGAGCGCGAGACGACCTCGCGTGCGCCGTGCTGGAGCGCGGCATAGTCGAGGATCTTGTGGCAGAGCAGCGGCCAGTCCTGCATCAGGCCATTCATCGGCTTACTCCCGTTCAACGAGCCGGTTCGAGTTCGATCGGGGTCGGCGGGAAGGGCGGCATCGCCGGCCG
>JAEZXF010000241.1 GCA_023419995.1 Pseudomonadota bacterium
CGTCGCCCCTGATGGCGAAGGCGTTGCCGCCGGAAGCGGCGATCTCCGCGACGAGGCGCTCGGCGGCGCCGGCATCGGCGATGTAGTTGACCGCGACGCGCCAGCCGGCGGCGGCCGCGAGCCGCGCCGTCGCCGCGCCGATGCCGCGCGACCCGCCGGTGATCAGCACCGTTCTGGCCGCGGCGGTCATTCCTGGCACCCGTGCAGCGTGAAGACGTCCCAGGGCGCGGCCTCGAGGCCTGTCGCCGCATAGGCGGGGGAGGGCGCGAGCGCGCGCCCGAGATCGGCGAGGATCAGCGATCTCGGCGCCGCCGTCCCTTCGGGCGGCATCGGCCCGACATTGCCCTGCGCGTCGGCGGCATAGATCACGCCCTGCCAGACGGTGCAGGCGGCGAGCTCCTCGCCGGTCGCGTCGCCCTCGGGGCAGCCGTGCGTCAGCATGCCGACCGGCCGCGCGACGCCGCCGTCCCACATCACCACGCCCTCGAGCACGACGCCCTTGTCGAACACCATGCGGAAGGCGTTGGTCACGGTCGCGTTGCGGCCGGGGCGGAAGTCGATCATCGCGCCGGTTTCCGGTTCCTCGTAGACGGCGAGCTCCATCGGGCAGGCGGCATGCGCGCCGGCGGCCTGCCCGGCGAGCGCCGCCGCCAGCACGGCGGCATGCAGCAGGCATCCGGGCAGGCGGTTCGGCGTGCGCTGCATGACCGTCGCTTGCCCTCCGCGGCTAGAGATCGAGGACGAGGCGCTCGGGGTCTTCCAGCGTTTCCTTGACGCGGACGAGGAAGGTCACGGCCTCCTTGCCGTCGACGATGCGGTGGTCGTAGCTGAGCGCCAGATACATCATCGGGCGGATGACGATCTGGCCGCCGACCACCACCGGACGGTCCTGGATCTTGTGCATGCCGAGGATGCCCGACTGCGGTGCGTTGAGGATCGGCGTCGACATCAGCGAGCCGTAGACGCCGCCGTTGGAGATGGTGAAGGTGCCGCCCTGCATGTCGGCGACCGACAGCTTGCCGTCGCGCGCGGCGACGCCGAGGCGGCCGATCTCCTTCTCGATCTCGGAGATCGACATCCGGTCCGCGTCGCGCACCACCGGCACGACGAGGCCCTTGTCGGTGCCGACCGCGACGCCGATATGGGCGTAGTCCTTGTAGATGATGTCGGTGCCGTCGATCTCGGCGTTGACCGCCGGGATCTCCTTCAGCGCATGCGTCACCGCCTTGGTGAAGAAGCCCATGAAGCCGAGCTTCACGCCGTGCTTCTTCTCGAACAGGTCCTTGTACTTCGCGCGCAGGTCCATCACCGGCTTCATGACCACCTCGTTGTAGGTGGTCAGCATGGCGGCGGTGCTCTGGGCCTCCTTGAGCCGGCGCGCGATGGTCTGGCGCAGCTTGGTCATGCGCACCCGCTCCTCGCGGCCCGCATCCTCGTCGCTCGACGGCGCGCGCGGCGTGGCCGGGACGGCAGGCGTCGCCGGGGTGGCGACGCCGCGGGCGACGGCCTCGAGCGCGTCGGCCTTGAGCACCTGGCCGCGCTTGCCGGAGCCGGCGACCTGATCGGCGGAGACGCCGGCCTCGGCCAGCACCCGGGCGGCCGACGGTGCGGGCGGCATGTCGGTCTTGCCGGCGGCGGCCGGCGCGGCAGCCGCGGCGGCGGGCCTGGGCTGCTCGGCCTTGGGCTGCTCAGCCTTGGCGGCCTTCGGCTCTTCCTTCTTCGCGGCGGGCGCGGCGACGCCTGCGCCCTCGGCGATGGTGCCGAGAAGCGCTGCGACGCCGACGGTCTCGCCTTCCTGGACCGCGATCTCCGCCAGCACGCCCGCAGCGGGCGCCGGCACCTCGATCGTCACCTTGTCGGTTTCGAGCTCCACGATCGGCTCGTCGGCGGCGACGGCGTCGCCCGCCTTCTTGAACCATTTGCCGACGGTGGCCTCGGTGACGGATTCGCCGAGAGTGGGGACGCGGATTTCGGTAGCCATTGTGTCGTTTCCGTTGCCTTGGTTCGCTTCAGCGTTTCCGTTGGTTATTTGCCCAGCGCATCTTCGAGGAAAGCCTCGAGCTGCGCCAGATGCTTCGACATCAGGCCGGTGGCCGGCGAGGCTGCGGCCGGGCGCCCGGCATAGCGCACGCGCTGGTGCTTGGCGTCAATATGCGCCAGCACCCATTCCAGATATGGGTCGATGAACGACCAGGAGCCCATGTTCTTCGGCTCTTCCTGGCACCACACCATCTCGGCGTTGCGGAACCGCGACAGCTCGTTGATGAGCGCCTTGGCCGGGAACGGATAGAGCTGCTCGACGCGCAGCAGGTAGACGTCGTCGACGCCGCGCTTCTCGCGCTCCTCGTAGAGGTCGTAATAGACCTTGCCGGTGCACAGCACGACGCGGCGGATCTTGGAATCCTTGACCAGCTTGATCGGCTCGTTGCCGAGATACTGCGCGTCGTCCCACAGCAGGCGGTGGAACGAGCTGTCGCCCGACAGGTCCGAGAGGGTCGAGATCGCCCGCTTGTGGCGCAGCAGCGACTTCGGCGTCATGATGATGAGCGGCTTGCGGAAGTCGCGCTTCAGCTGCCGGCGCAGGATGTGGAAGTAGTTGGCCGGCGTGGTGCAGTTGGCGACCTGCATGTTGTCTTCGGCGCACATCTGCAGGAAGCGCTCCAGGCGGGCCGAGGAATGCTCGGGGCCCTGGCCCTCGTAGCCGTGCGGCAGCAGGCAGACCAGGCCCGACATGCGCAGCCACTTGCGCTCGCCCGACGAGATGAACTGGTCGAACACGACCTGCGCACCGTTGGCGAAGTCGCCGAACTGCGCCTCCCACATGGTCAGCGCGCGGGGCTCGGCCAGCGAGAAGCCGTATTCGAAGCCGAGCACGGCCTCTTCCGAGAGCATCGAGTTGATGACCTCGTAATTGGCCTGCTGCGGCCCGAGGTTGTTCAGCGGGATGTAGCGGTTCTCGTCGCGCTGGTCGTAGAGCACGGAGTGGCGCTGCGAGAAGGTGCCGCGCTCCGAATCCTGGCCCGACAGGCGGATCGGGTTGCCCTCCATCAGGATCGAGCCGAAGGCGAGCGCCTCCGCCGTCGCCCAGTCGATGCCCTCGCCGGTCTCGATCGCCTTGCGGCGGTTGTCGAGGAAGCGGCCGACGGTGCGGTGGACCTCGAAATCGGCCGGCACCTCGGTCAGCTTCCTGCCGATCTCCTTCAGCGCCTTCATCGGCACCGAGGTCTTGCCGCGGCGCTGCTCGTCCTGGTTGTCGGCCGTACGCAGGCCCGACCACGCGCCGTCGAGCCAGTCGGCCTTGTTGGGCTTGTAGGCCTGGCCGGCCTCGAACTCGTTCTCCAGGCGCTCGCGCCAGTCGGCGCGCATCCTGTCGACGTCGGCCTCGCTCAACAGGCCCTCGGCGATCAGCTTCTCGCCGTAGAGCTGCACCGTGGTCCGGTGGGTGCGGATGGCGCGGTACATCATCGGCTGGGTGAAGCTCGGCTCGTCGCCCTCGTTGTGGCCGAAGCGGCGGTAGCAGAACATGTCGACCACCACCGGCTTGTGGAACTTCATCCGGAACTCGATGGCGATCTTCGCGGCGTAGACCACGGCCTCGGGGTCGTCGCCGTTGACGTGGAAGATCGGCGCCTCGATCATCTTGGCCACGTCCGACGGATAGGGCGAGGAGCGCGAGAAGCGCGGGTTGGTGGTGAAGCCGATCTGGTTGTTGATGATGAAGTGCACCGTGCCGGCGACGCGATGGCCGCGCAGGCCGGAAAGGCCGAGGATCTCGGCCACCACGCCCTGGCCGGCGAAGGCGGCGTCGCCGTGGAGCAGGAGCGGCAGCACCTTGGCGCGCTCCTCCTGCGGCACGATCTCCTCGCGGACGCGGCCGAAGATCTGGTCCTGCTTGGCGCGGGCCTTGCCCATCACCACCGGGCTGACGATCTCGAGATGCGAGGGGTTGGCCGTCAGCGACAGGTGCACCTTGTTGCCGTCGAACTCGCGGTCCGACGAGGCGCCGAGATGGTACTTGACGTCGCCCGAGCCCTCGACGTCGTCGGGCGCGTAGGAGCCGCCCTTGAACTCGTGGAAGATGGCGCGGTGCGGCTTGGCCATCACCTGGGAGAGCACGTTCAGGCGGCCGCGATGGGCCATGCCGAAGACGATCTCCTTAAGGCCCAGCGCGCCGCCGCGCTTGATGATCTGCTCGAGCGCGGGGATGAGCGATTCGCCGCCGTCGAGGCCGAAGCGCTTGGTGCCCTTGTACTTGACGTCGATGAACTGCTCGAAGCCCTCGGCCTCGATCAGCTTCTGCAGGATCGCCTTCTTGCCGTTCTCGGTGAACTCGATGCCCTTGTCCGGGCCCTCGATGCGCTCCTGGATCCAGGCCTTCTCCTCCGGATTGGAGATGTGCATGAACTCGACGCCGAGCGTCGAGCAGTAGGTGCGCTTGAGGATGTCGAGCATCTGCCGCACGGTGGCGTATTCGAGCCCGAGCACGTGGTCGATGAAGATCGGCCGGTCGTAGTCGGCCTCGGTGAAGCCGTAGGCCTCGGGCGACAGCTCGTTGTAATCCTCGACCGGCTCGGCGAGCCCGAGCGGGTCGAGATTGGCATGAAGATGGCCGCGCATGCGATAGGCGCGGATCATCATGATCGCGCGCACCGAATCGCGGGTGGCGCGCAGCAGGTCGGCGTCGGAAACCGTGCCGCCGGTGGCCGCGGCCTTCTCCTTGGCCTTCTTCTCGAAATGCTTCTCGACCGTGCCCCAGTCGCCGTCGAGCGCGGAGACGAGCTCGCCATTGGCCGCGACCGGCCAGCCGGGCTTCTGCCACGAGGCGCCCTCGGCGTTCCTGCGCACGTCGCCGGCATCGTCCTTGAGCGCACCGAAGAAATCGCGCCACTCGGCGTCGACCGACTGCGGATCGTCGAGCCAGGCGGCATGGAGCCTTTCGATGTAGTCGGCATTGCCGCCGTAGAGGAACGAGGTGAGCGAGAAAACGTCGTTGGCCTGATCCTGCCGCGCCATCGCAATCATCGGAGCGCTTCCGCTCCGTCTCCTTGGTTCTCGAGCGGCCGCGCCGCGTTACGGGCGACGCCGCGCCCCGGTGTTCCCCCCTGACGGGGCGGTTTCATCCGCCCTCATCCCAGTCGATGGTGCCGGGCGGATGACCGCCAGGCACGGTAGTCGGGCGATCCGCTCTCCGATCGCTACCGGCCCTTCGCTTGCGCTCCGGGCCTTCGTCGCTCGAAAAGCCAAATCGTCGGCTTTCCGTCCGCTTGCGCGGCCCGCTCCTTACCCCTTGATCGCCTCGACCAGCGTCTTGCCGAGCCGGGCCGGGGAGGGCGACACGCGGATGCCGGCCGCTTCCATCGCCGCGATCTTGTCCTCGGCACCGCCCTTGCCGCCGGAGATCACGGCGCCGGCATGGCCCATGGTGCGTCCGGGAGGGGCGGTGCGTCCGGCGATGAAGCCGGCCATCGGCTTCTTCCTGCCGCGCTTGGCCTCGTCCTTGAGGAACTGGGCCGCGTCTTCCTCGGCCGAGCCGCCGATCTCGCCGATCATGATGATCGACTGCGTCTCGGGGTCGGCGAGGAACAGCTCGAGCACGTCGATGAACTCGGTGCCCTTGACCGGGTCGCCGCCGATGCCCACCGCCGTCGTCTGGCCGAGGCCTTCGTTGGAGGTCTGGAACACCGCCTCATAGGTAAGCGTTCCCGAGCGCGAAACAACGCCCACCGAGCCTTTGCGGAAGATGTTGCCGGGCATGATGCCGATCTTGCACTGGTCCGGCGTGACGATGCCGGGGCAGTTCGGGCCGATCAGGCGCGACTTCGACCGGTCGAGGCGCGCCTTGACCTTGACCATGTCCATCACCGGGATGCCTTCCGTGATGCAGACGATCAGCTCCATCTCGGCCTCGATGGCCTCGATGATCGCGGCGGCGGCGCCTGCCGGCGGCACGTAGACGACCGAGGCGGTGGCGCCGGTCTTCTCGCGGCCCTCGGCGACCGAGGCGAAGATCGGCAGGGTCTCGCCCTTGGAGCCGGTCCACTTCTCGCCGCCCTTGGCGGGATGGATGCCGCCGACCATCTGCGTGCCGTGATAGGCCAGCGCCTGCTCGGTGTGGAAGGTGCCGGTCTTGCCGGTCAGGCCCTGAACCAGAACCCTGGTGTTCTTGTCGATCAGAATAGACATCCGGTTCAGTTCCCCTTCACGGCCTTGACGATCTTCTGGGCGGCATCGTCGAGGTCGTCGGCGGAAATCACGTTCAGCCCGCTCTCGTTGATGATCTTCTTGCCCAGCTCGACGTTGGTGCCCTCGAGGCGCACGACCAGCGGGACCTCGAGCCCCACCTCCTTGACCGCCGCGATGACGCCCTCGGCGATGACGTCGCACTTCATGATGCCGCCGAAGATGTTGACGAGGATGCCCTTCACGTTCGGGTCGGCGGTGATGATCTTGAACGCCGCCGTGACCTTCTCCTTGCTCGCGCCGCCGCCGACGTCGAGGAAGTTCGCCGGCTCGGCGCCGTAGAGCTTGATGATGTCCATCGTCGCCATCGCCAGGCCGGCGCCGTTGACCATGCAGCCGATGTTGCCGTCGAGCGCGACATAGGCGAGGTCGTACTTCGACGCCTCGATCTCCTTGGCGTCCTCCTCGGTCGTGTCGCGCAGGGCGACGACGTCCTCGTGGCGGAACAGGGCGTTGTTGTCGAACGACACCTTGGCGTCGAGCACGCGCAGGCGGCCGTTCTCCATCACGATCAGCGGGTTGACCTCGAGCAGGCTCATGTCCTTCTCGACGAAGGCCTTGTAGAGGATCGGGAACAGCGTCTTGCCGTCCGCCGCCGCGTCGCCCGAGAGCTTCAGCGCCGCGTTGAGGCTGGCCACGTCGGCGTCGGTGACGCCGGCCTCGGGGTCGATCGCCACGGTGACGATCTTCTCCGGCGTGTCGTGGGCGACCTGCTCGATGTCCATACCGCCCTCGGTCGAGACCACGAAGGCGACGCGGCCGACGGTGCGGTCGACCAGGATCGACAGATAGAGCTCGCGGGCGATGTCGGCGCCGTCCTCGATGTAGAGGCGGTTGACCTGCTTGCCGGCCTCGCCGGTCTGCTTGGTCACCAGCGTGTTGCCCAGCATCTCGCGGACGTTGGCGACGACGTCGTCGACCGACTTCGCCAGCCGCACGCCGCCCTTGGCCTCGGGCGACAGCTCCCTGAACTTGCCCTTGCCGCGGCCACCGGCGTGGATCTGGCTCTTGACCACGTAGAGCGGACCGGGAAGCGACTTCGCGGCCTTCTCCGCCTCGTCGGCGGAGAAGATGGCGACGCCCTCGGCGACCGGGGCGCCGTAGCCCTTCAGCAGCTGCTTTGCCTGATACTCGTGAATGTTCATGCGCGCCGACCTCCCTTACTGCTTCAGGCCGGGGGCGATCTGGACGCAGGCGTCGCAGAGCGCTTCCACCGAGGCGACCGACTTGTCGAACATGCCCTGCTCGGCCTTGTTCATCTCGATCTCGATGACGCGCTCGACGCCGCCGGCACCGATCACCACCGGCACGCCGACATAGATGTCCTTCAAACCGTACTGGCCCGACAGGTGCGCGGCGCAGGGCAGCACGCGCTTCTTGTCCTTGAGATAGGCCTCGGCCATGGCGATTGCCGACGAGGCGGGCGCGTAGTAGGCGGAGCCGGTCTTGAGCAGGCCGACGATCTCGGCGCCGCCGTCGCGGGTGCGCTGGACGATCTGGTCGAGCTTCTCCTGCGAGGTCCAGCCCATCTTGACAAGGTCGGGCAGCGGGATGCCCGCCACTGTCGAGTAGCGCGTCAGGGGAACCATCGTGTCGCCGTGGCCGCCGAGCACGAAGGCGGTGACGTCCTCGACCGAGACCTTGAACTCGTCGGCGAGGAAGTAGCGGAAGCGGGCCGAGTCGAGCACGCCGGCCATGCCGACCACCTTGTTCTTCGGCAGGCCGGAGAACTTCTGCAGCGCCCAGACCATGGCGTCGAGCGGGTTGGTGATGCAGATGACGAAGGCGTCGGGCGCGTACTTGGCGATGCCGGCGCCGACCTGCTCCATGACCTTGAGGTTGATGCCCAGCAGGTCGTCGCGGCTCATGCCGGGCTTGCGCGGCACGCCGGCGGTGACGATGCAGACATCCGCGCCCTCGATGGCCGAATAGTCGTTGGCGCCGGAGTAGCGCGCATCGAAGCCGTCGACCGGCGAAGACTGGGCGATGTCGAGGCCCTTGCCCTGCGGCGTGCCTTCCGCGATGTCGAACAGGACGACGTCGCCGAGTTCCTTGAGGCCGACGAGATGGGCGAGGGTGCCGCCGATCATGCCGGAGCCGATGAGGGCGATCTTGTTACGAGCCATGGATTGGTTCCCTTAGCGAGTGCCGGTCTGTCACCGCGCCGGCATGAACAGAATTTGCCGAGACGTCTCGTCCGGACACGGGAGGCCGTCCGGAACGGGCTTCGCATAGACGTATCGGGCAGAAAACTCAACCAATTCTTACCCTTCGAGCATTTTCAAATGTTTAAGCGCTATTTGTCTTACGTAAACGTAAGAGTTTTGTGACAATTTCATCCGAGATGCCGGCCGAGCCGTGCCAGCAGCGGCAGCGAGGCGGCAAGCAGCGCCGCGCCGGCCAGGGCCCCGGCCGCGAAGGCGGGCTCCCCGATGCGGGCCGCCGCGTCGACGGCGGCGAGGAAGGCAACCGCCGCCGGCACGACCAGCAGCAGGCCCGTCGCCGTGCCGGGATGGTAGCGGCGCAGGGCAACGGTGAGCGCGAGGTGGGGGAC
>JAEZXF010000302.1 GCA_023419995.1 Pseudomonadota bacterium
GCATGGGCCTCTACAAGGTGTCGCCGGAGGGCGTCGTCGAGAAGCTCACCGACGAGACCAGCCGCTCGCCCTTCTCCGTGGTCGACGACAGCCGCCTGCGGCTGGCCGACGACTGCGACATCGCCCCCGACGGCCGGATCTACTTCTCCGAGGCCACCGTGCGCTACGAGATGCACGACTGGCCGGTCGACGCGCTGGAGAGCCGCGGCAACGGCCGCATCATCAGCTACGACCCCGCCAGCGGGCGCACCCGCACCGAAGTGCGCAAGCTGATCTTCCCGAACGGCGTCTGCACCGCGCAGGACGGCCAGTCGGTGCTGTTCGCCGAAAGCTGGGCCTGCCGCATCAGCCGGCTGTGGATCTCGGGGCCGAAGGCCGGCAAGGTCGAGATCGTGGTCGACCGCCTGCCGGGCTATCCCGACAACATCAACCGCGCCTCCGACGGCAGCTACTGGTGCGCCATCATGGGCATGCGCTCGCCGGCACTCGACGTGGCGCTGCGCATGCCGGGCTTCCGCCGCCGCATGTCGCGCCGCATCGCGCCCGACCAGTGGCTCTATCCCAACCTCAACATCGGCTGCGTCATCCGCTTCAACGACCAGGGCGAGGTGCTGGAATCGCTGTGGGACCGCAGCGCCGCCAACCACCCGATGATCACCTCGATGCGCGAGCACAAGGGCTGGCTCTATCTCGGCGGCATCACCAACAACCGGATCGGCCGCGTCCGCCTGCCGGACGCCGACCCGACCTGGACGACCTGGGGCGACTACTGGGGCAAGAAGTCATGATCGGTGCGGTGAAGAGGATATCCGACCGGCTGCTGGGGCGCGGCACGGCGGCGCTGACGGTGCCGCCGCTCGACGGGGCGCTCAGGCCCAACAACCGGCTCGAGGATGCGCCGCCGGGCATCGCGGCGCAAGCGCCCGACTGCCTCGTGCTCAAGGACGGCAGGCCCGTCTGGAGCGAGGGCCAGCGGCTGATGGGCGAGGAGGGCGAGATCGCCTCCGCCCGCGGCGAGATCACCGCGCTCGCCGTCTCTGCCGCCGGCCGCTTCGCCGTGGCGGCGGAAGGCGCGGGCGTGACGGTCGACGGCAAGGCCGTGCCGGCGCTCGCGGGGCTGTCCTGCGTCACCGCGCTCGCCTTCGAGGGCGAGGCCGCGCTGTGGGTCGCCGTCGGCTCGACCGCCAACCCGATCGGCGCATGGCCGAAGGACTTCCTCGAGATGCGGCGCGCCGGGCGCGTCCTGCGCTACGACATCGCCGCCGGGGCGCTGAAGCCGGTCGCCGAGCGCCTCGGCCACCCGCGCGGCCTGTTGTGGACGCCGGCCGGCATGCTGGTGTCGGAAGCCTGGGCCAAGCGGGTGATCCGCCTCGACGCGGCCGGCAACGCCGCGCAACTGATCGAGGACCTGCCCGGCTATCCGGCCGGCCTCGCGCCCTCGGCCTCCGGCGGCTTCTGGCTGGCGCTGTTCGCGCCGCGCAGCCCGCTGATCGAGCTGGTGCTGCGCGAGCCGGCCTACCGCCGCGCCATGATGAGCGAGGTCGACCCGGCCTACTGGATCGCGCCGGCGCTCACCTCCGGCCATTCCTTCCTCGAGCCGATGCAGGGCGGCGCGCTCAAGCAGATGGGCGTGCTGAAGCCGTGGGCGCCGACGCGGTCCTACGGGCTGGTCGTCGAGCTCAACGCCGACTTCACGCCGGTGCAGAGCCTGCACAGCCGCGCCGGCGGCCGCCGCCACGGCGTCACCTCCGTGCTCGACCTCGACGGCACCCTGTGGGCGACGTCGAAGGGCGGCGACGAGGTGCTCCGCGTCAACACCGTTCCGGGGAGACAACAATGATGGCGACCGCCCCCGCCGGCGCGCAGCCGATCATCGAGCTGCGCGACGTGACCAAGGAGTTCCACGGCGTCGCCGCGCTGCGCAACGTCGACTTCACGCTGATGCCGGGCGAGATCCATGCGCTGCTCGGCGAGAACGGCGCCGGCAAGTCGACGCTGACCAAGATCATCGCCGGCGTCCATTCGCCGACCAGCGGCGAGGTGCTGTTCAAGGGCGAGAAGCTGTCGTTCTTGCGCCCGGCCGACGCGCTGCACAACGGCATCGCCATGGTGTTCCAGGAGACCTCGCTGGTGCCGTCGCTGACCGTGGCGCAGAACATCTATCTCGGCAACGAGAAGTTCCTCAACCGCCTGCGCGGCATCTACATCTCGGCGCAGCAGTTCCTGCAGTCGCTGAACTTCAACGTCGACCCGACGATGTTCGTCAGCCAGCTCGGCGCGGCGCAGAAGCAGATGGTCGAGATCGCCCGCGCCGTCCACCACAAGGCGCGCGTCATCATCTTCGACGAGCCGACCGCGACGCTGACGCCGGAGGAGAAGTACCACTTCTTCGCGCTGGTGCGCCGGCTCAAGGCCGACGGCGTCTCCATCGTCTTCATCAGCCACGCGCTCGAGGAGGCGCTGGCCATCTCCGACCGCATCACCGTGCTGCGCGACGGCCAGCACGTCGTCACCGACGACGTCGCCGCCTTCGACCGCGACCGCATCATCACCCACATGGTCGGCCGCACCCTGACCGAGGAGATCTACCAGTCCGGGGCGCGCACGCCCCGGCCCTACGGCCGCAAGGTGCTGAGCGTGCAGAACCTGTCCATGGGCCGCATGGTGCGCAACACCTCGTTCTCGATCTATGCCGGGCAGATCACCGGCATCTTCGGGCTGATCGGCTCCGGCCGCACCGAGACGGCCAAGATCGTCTCCGGCGTGGTCAAGCGCGACTTCCTGCACGGCGGCGAGGTGCGCTTCGAGGGCCGCTCGGTGCGCTTCCGCACGCCGCGCCCGGCGGTGAAGAACGGTATCGTCTACGTCACCGAGGACCGCAAGCTCGAAGGCTTCTTCGAGACCAAGTCCATCGCCGACAACATCTATTCCGGCCTGCTCGGCGCCGACCTCAACAAGGCGCCGGTCGTCTCCTACGGCGAGATGATGGAGCTGTCCAAGCACTGGACCAAGCGCCTCAACGTGCGCGCCATCGACGGCAACGCCAAGGTGATCGAGCTGTCGGGCGGCAACCAGCAGAAGGTGGTGGTCGCCAAGGCGCTGGTGCAGCAGCCCAAGCTCATCATCTTCGACGAGCCGACGCGCGGCGTCGACGTCGGCGCCATCGCCGAGATCCATTCGGTCATCAACGACCTCGCCGACGCCGGCCTCGCCGTCGTCGTCATCTCCTCCTACCTGCCGGAGATCATGAACCTCGCCGACCGGGTCCTCGTCGCGCGGCTGGGCCGCGTGGTCGAGGAGTTCGGCATCGAGGAGGCGACCGAGGAGAAGATCATGTATGCCGCCGTGCACTGAGGCGGCGTATGAAGGAGCCTTCGGCCGGAGCATGCGGCGGCATCGCGCATCGATGCGCCGCCCGCCGTGCCTGCCCAGCCTGTCGAGAGGAGGACAGCCATGAAAATCCGCGCCGCCGTTCTGGAAGAGATCGGCCGCCCCGGCCCCTATGCCGAAACGAGGCCGCTGACCGTCTGCGAAGTCGACCTCGCGCCGCCGCGGGCCGGCGAGGTGCTGGTGCGCGTCGCCGCCGCGGGGCTGTGCCATTCCGACCTCTCGGTCATCAACGGCGACCGGCCGCGCCCGGTGCCGATGGTGCTCGGCCATGAAGGGGCCGGCGTCGTCGAGGCGGTGGGCGAGGGCGTCGAGGACCTCGCGCCCGGCGACCACGTCGTCTTCGTCTTCGTGCCGTCCTGCGGCCATTGCGGGCCGTGCCAGGCGGGGCGGCCGGCGCTGTGCGAGCCCGGCGCGGCCTCCAACGGCAAGGGCGAGCTGCTCGGCGGCGGCACCCGGCTGTCGCGCGCCGGCGAGCGCGTCCACCACATGACCGGCGTCTCCAGCTACGCCACCCATTCGGTGATGTCGCGGCGCAGCCTGGTCAGGATCGACCGCGAGGTGCCGCTCACCATCGCCGCGCTGATGGGGTGCGCCGTGCTGACGGGCGCCGGCGCGGTGTTCAACATGGGCGCGGTCGAGCCCGGCGGGCGGGCAGCCGTCGTCGGGCTGGGCGGCGTCGGCCTCGCCGCCGTGCTGGGCGCTGCGGCGGCGGGCGCGGAGACCATCGTCGCCGTCGACACGCTCGACGCCAAGCTCGATCTCGCCCGCGACCTCGGCGCTACCCACACCTTCAACGCCACCGACCCGGACCTGACCGCCAAGGTCAAGGAATGCACCTGCGGCGGCGTCGACGCGGCGCTGGAGTTCGCCGGCTCGGCGCGGGCGCTCGAAGGCGCGTTCGCGATGACACGGCGCGGCGGCACCACCATCTCGGCCGGCCTGACCAACCCGAAGGCCGTGCTCAACATTTCGCCGCTGACGCTGGTGGGGGAGGAGCGCACGCTGCGCGGCAGCTATCTCGGGTCGGGCGTGCCCTCGCGCGACATCCCGCGCTTTCTCGGCCTGCACCGCCGGGGCAAGCTGCCGGTCGAGAAGCTGATGACGCACCGCATCGCGCTCGACGACGTCAACGCGGCCTTCGACCGCCTCCATGCCGGCGAGGCCATCCGCCAGGTCATCGAATTCGGGGAATGAACGACATGCAGACCCGCGACGCGACGATACGCGACTTCCAGGTGTTCATCGGCGGCGAGTGGCGCGACGCCGCCTCCGGCCGGACCTTCGAGACGCAGGACCCCTTCACCGCCCGCACCTGGGCGC
>JAEZXF010000397.1 GCA_023419995.1 Pseudomonadota bacterium
TAAAGCAGGCCGCCATGGAGCAGGCCGGGCATTCGTTCGTTGTGGGAGATAGTTCGAAATTCCGCAAGTCGGCCATCGTGCGGTTTTCCGGCAGGCCGGACAGCCTGTCTCTCGTCACGGAGATGCGCCCTCCGGCCGAGGTGCTGGAGGTCATGCAGGGGCTTTGCATCATTGCGGAATAGGAGCGGCAGGCAAAGCGCGCTTATCGCTGTGGGCAACCTGCGCATCCTGAGCTGGCGGAAGTAGGCCGGCCGATGCGTGGAACGACACGCAGGGACCTGGACGGAATCCCTACGGGTCTTTCCCGAAATATCGCGTCCTGATCTCCTCGATCACGCCGCTTTCGTGTGCGCCGATCAGCTCGACGGTGAGCGGGCGGGTCAGCTCGCTCCGGCGGGCCAACCCGAATGCGTACTTGTCCGGCGCGAAGATCGGCCCGACCACCGTGACCGGCTGACCCGGATGGGTGTGGGCGTAGTATTCGAGCACCGGCGCGTCGCCGATGATCGCGTCGATCCGCCCGTCGAGGAGCGCCTCGACAGCCTCGTCGATATGCTCGAAGGGATGGGTGCCGAAGCCCGCCTGACGCGCATAATCCTCCGACACGCTGCCGGGCTGGACCCCGACGCTGCGGCCACCCAGGTCGGATACGCCGTTGATCTGGTTGGTCAGCGACAACGTCGTCATGACGCTGGTCACGGACGACGTGACATAGGCGAGCACGGCGACGCCGCAGGCGAGCCACAGGCCCTGCCAGATGCGCCCTACCCAGCCGAACAGGTTCTTGCGCGTCGGCGAGCGGCCCGAGGTCGCCACGGACATGACCGTATAGAAGCTCTCGGCAACGCCATCGCGCCACCGGCGCGGAAAATCCTTGTCGAAGCGGCGATCGAACAGGGTCATGAGGAATGTCGCGGCGAGGATAACGAGAGCGATCCAGCCATAGGCGCGCAGATGGCCGGAATCGCTCAACCCTCTGAAGACGTCCCGGAAGCCCGCGCCGCGCTCCTCGTTGACCATGATGCGCTGGCCGGCATCGAACCAGGGATGCGTGAAGTCGATGCGCTCGGCACGCTCCCTGGTGACGGTCATGTTGGTGACGGCGACGTCGATCTCGCCCGATACGGTGGCATTGACCAGCTCGCCGACATTGCCCAATTCGACATACCGGCTCTCGATGCCGCGCTGGTTGGCCACCCACTCCCACAATTCGATGGCCATGCCCGTGAACGCGTCGCCCTTCCTGATGACGAAGGGAGGATGCACATAGATGCCGACCGTCAAGGGCTGCGCGGGGCGTTCCGCCATATCCGCCTCCTGCGCATTTGCCGGCGCGGCGCCGGCAAAGGCGACGAGAAGGGCAAGGAGAGCGAGACAGGCGCTGCGAGCGGTCATGAGAACAGGTCCACGTTCGGGGACGGACGACAAGACCGGTCTGCCCGATCTCGTCCGCGACCGTCAACCGTCGAGGGTCCGCCGCCGCCGGCGGCCAGAGCAATTCCAGGAAAAGTGCGAAGCGGTTTTCCGTCCGGAATTGCGTAGAAGTAAGGAGATAGATCGTTTTTGCCGTTTCCGTGAAACGATCTAGTCGCGGGAGCCGGCTCCGGCGGGCGGGCCGATGTCCTCCGGGTCGAATTCCGGCTGGTCGGCCTCGACGGTGGGCTGGCGGGGGAAACCGGTGAGCCCGGATACCTCCTTGAGGTCGCGGGCGATCTCCAGCGGGCTTGCGGCATAGAGCGCCGTCAACCGCGCCACCGAGGTCAGCGCATGGGCATGAATGCGCTCATAGCCGTGCGAGGCGTCTACGCCGAAGGCGATCAGGGCGGTGCGTACGTCGTGGCCGGCCTCGATCGCCGAGGCGGAATCCGAACGATAGTAACGGAAGACGTCCTTCTGGAACGGGATGTCGTGCTCACGGCACAGGTCCACCAGCTTCCTCGTCAGGTGGTAGTCGAAAGGACCCGACTGGTCGGCCATCGCGACCGTCACGCCGAATTCGGACGAATTCTGGCCCGGCGCGGTGGTGCCGTTGTCGATCGTCACCATCGAGGCGATCTCGGGCGTGACGATTGCCGCGGCGCCGACGCCGACTTCCTCGGCGATCGTGAACAGGAAATGGATGTCGACCGGCGTCTTCACGCTCTCGCGCTCGAGCGCCTCGACGGCGGCCAGCGCGACCGCCACGCCGGCCTTGTCGTCGAGGTGGCGCGCATTGATGAAGCCGTTGTCGAGGATTTCCACATTGGTGTCGAAGGCGACGAAATCGCCGACGTCGATGCCGAGCGCGCGCGTTTCCGCTTTTGACTGCGTCACGGCGTCGATGCGCAGCTCCACGAAGAGCCAGCCGACGGGCAGCGTGTCGACCTCGTCGTTGAAGGTGTGGCCCGAGGCCTTCAGCGGCAGGACGCTGCCGCGAAACGTGCCCGGCTCGCTGTAGAGGGTGACGCGCGCGCCCTCGGCGAAACGGGCCGACCAGTGGCCGATCGGCACCAGTTCCAGCCGGCCGTTGCCCTTGACCAGCTTGACCTGCGCGCCGAGCGTATCGAGATGCGCGACGATGGCGCGCGCCCCGTTGCGGCGGCTGCCTCGCCGCACGGCGCGGATCGCGCCGCGCCTGGTCAGTTCCGGCGTAAGCCCCAGCCGCGAAAGCTCCTTCGAGCAATGGCGCACGACCTGGTCGGTGTAGCCGGTGGGGCTGTCGATGGAGAGCAGCGCCCGCAACTGGGCGACGAGGTAGGCTTCGTCGATCCGCATGTCATAATCTGGCATGTCATAGTCTGGCATGTCATGACCTGCCGAGCGCAAGCGTGGCCGCGCGGTGACCGGAGAGCGGGAACAGCAGGTCCAGGAACCGCTCGGCCGTCGGCTGCGGCTCGTGATTGGCAAGGCCGGGCCGCTCGTTGGCCTCGATGAAGACGTAATCCGGCTCGCTCGGGCTCTTCACCATGAAGTCGATGCCGACGACCGGGATGTCGATGGCGCGCGCGGCCTTGATCGCGGCTTCCACCAGACGATGGTGGACGACGCCGGTGACGTCGTGAATGGAGCCGCCAGTGTGCAGGTTCGCGGTCTTGCGCACGACGATCTCCTCGCTCTCGCCCGGTATGCTGTCGAGCGTGAAGCCGGCGGCGGCGAGGCAGCGTTCCGTCTCCGCGTCGACCGGAATACGGCTCTCGCCGCCCGTGGCGGCGGCGCGGCGGCGCGACTGGCTCGCGATCAGGCTTTTCACCTTCCGCCGCCCGTCGCCGACGATGGATGGCGGGCGGCGCACGGCGGCGGCGACCAGGCGGAAATCGATCACCACGAGGCGCAGATCCTCGCCCTCGAAGCAGGCTTCCACCAGCACGCGGTCGCAGATCTCCCGCGCCGCGGCGATGGCGCGCCGCGTGTCCTCCAGCGTGTCGAGGCCGACCGCGACGCCCCTGCCCTGCTCGCCGCGCGCGGGCTTGACCACGACGCGGCCATGCTTTTCCAGAAAGGCTTTCAGCGCCGCGTCATCGCCGGCCACGATCTGCTCCGGCACGGCCAGCCCGGCATTCCCGACCACGCGGCGCGTTACCGCCTTGTCGTCGCAGATCGACATGGCCACCGCCGAGGTCAGCTCGGACAGACTCTCGCGGCAATGAACCGAGCGGCCGCCATGCGAGAGGCGGAAGAAGCCCCCTTGAGCATCGGTGATCTCCACATGCACGCCGCGCCGGTGCGCCTCGTCGACGATGAGGCGGGCATAAGGGTTGAGCGTGTCGTATTCGTCGAGCGGGCGGGCGAACAGCTTCTCGTTGATCGGATTCTTGCGCTTGACCGCGAAAACCGGCACGCGGCGAAAGCCGAGCTTGTCGTAGAGCGCGATCGCCTGCTCGTTGTCGTGAAGCACGGACAGGTCCATATAGGCCGCGCCCCGCGCGGAAAAATGCTCGGCGAGCCGGCGCACCAGCATCTCGCCGATGCCCGGATGGCGCGCCTGCGGGTCGACGGCGAGGCACCATAGCGAGGCGCCCTGTTCGGGATCGGCGAAGGCGCGGCCATGGTCGATGCCGGTGACGGTGCCGATGATCTCGCCCGACGCCTCGTCCTCCGCGACGAAATAGGTGATGGCGCGGTTGTCGCGGTTCGACCAGAAGAAGTCGGGCCGAACCGGCACCATGCCGCGCGCGCCATAGATGCGGTTGACGGCGCGCGCGTCCGCCTCCGAGGACAACCTTCGCACGAAGAAGCCGCGTGGCTGGCGACGGCCGGAGCGGTAGGTGGCCAGATCGAGCCGGAACGTGTGCGAGGGATCGAGGAAGATCTCCTGCGGCGCGCGCGCCAGCAGGACGTGCGGGTCGCGCACGTAGAAGACGATGTCGCGGCGCTCGGGAGCCTCCTTGCGCAGCACGTCGACCAGCGCGGCGGGATCGTCGAAGGTCTGGGCGAAGATCAGCCGCCCCCAGCCGCAATCGACCGAGGCGGCGGGCTTCGGCTCGTCGCCGCCCATGGCGAGCTTCATCGTCTCGGCGCGCAGCCGCCGCAGGCGACGGGCCACCGCCTTGTCGGCGCGGACGCGGCCGCTCCTGTTCTCTTTGGTCACGCTCTCATATCCCATGGGTCTGCATCCACAGTTCCAGCAATCCCGCCTGCCACAGTTCGGATCCCTGCAACGGGGTGATGTGCCCGGACGGGTCAGCGAAAAGCCGGGCCAGATAGTCTTCGCGGAAGATACCGCGCTCGCGGGCGGCACGCGAAGTCAGCGCGTCGCGCACCATGTCGAGATAGGGGCCGTCGACATATTTGAGCTGCGGCACCGGGAAATAGCCCTTCGGCCGGTCGATCACCGCGTCGGGGACGACGAGACGGGCGGCGTCCTTGAGCACGCCCTTGCCGTTGTCGCGCAGCTTCTCCTTGGGCGGTATCCGCGCGGCCAGCTCGACCAGCTCGTGGTCGAGGAACGGCACGCGCGCCTCGAGCCCCCACGCCATGGTCATGTTGTCGACGCGCTTGACCGGGTCGTCGACCAGCATCACCTGGCTGTCGAGCCGCAGCGCCGCGTCGACGGGCGTATCGGCGCCGGCCCGCGAAAGATGCCCGGCCACCAGCGCGAAGCTCGGGTCGTCGTCGGGAAGCCATTCCGGGTTGACATGCGCCTTCATCGTCTCGTGCGAGCGGTCGAAGAAGACGCGCGCGTAGTCGGCGGCGACATCCTCGGACGCCGCCAGCGGCGGGTACCAGTGATAGCCGCCGAAGACCTCGTCCGCGCCCTGCCCGGACTGGACGACCTTGATGTGCTTCGAGACTTCCTGCGCCAGCAGGTAGAAGCCGACATTGTCGTAGGAGACCATCGGCTCCGACATCGCGGCGAACACGCCGGGCAGCGCCTCCATCAGCCGGTCCGACGGCACGAAGATCTTGTGATGGTCGGTGTCGAAGTGCTGGGCGATCAGGTCGGAATAGACGAACTCGTCGCCCTTCTCGCCGTTCGCCTCCTCGAATCCGACCGAGAAGGTCATCAGCCCGTGCTGGCCCTCCTCGGCCAGCAGGCCGACGATCATCGACGAATCGACCCCGCCGGACAGCAGGACGCCCACCGGCACGTCCGCCACCATGCGCCGCCTGACCGCCTTGCGCAGCGCCTCCAGCACCCTGTCGCGCCATTCGTCCGCGGACAGCTCCGCCAGCGCCGGGTCGCGCTCGTAGGGCGGCGACCAGTAGACCGTATCGGCCTTGCGCCCGTCCGGCTCGATGACGCGGATCGTCGCGGGTGGCAGCTTGCGCACGCCGTTGAGGATCGTGCGCGGCGGCGGCACCACGGCATGGAACGACAGGTAGTGATGCAGCGCGTGGCGGTCGATCGACGTGTCGATGCCGCCGCCCTTCAGCAGCGCCGGCAGCGACGAGGCGAACCGCAGCGAGCCGGGCGTCTCGGCGAGGTAGAGCGGCTTGATGCCGAAACGGTCGCGCGCCATGACGGCACGGCCCGTGTCGCGCTCGTGGATGACGAAGGCGAACATGCCGTGAAACCGCTCGACGCACACCTTGCCCCAGGCATGCCACGCCTTGAGGATGACCTCGGTGTCGCCATGGCTGAAGAAGCGATAGCCCTTCGCTTCGAGCTCCGCGCGCAATTCGGGGTAGTTGTAGATGCAGCCGTTGAAGGCGACGGTCAGGCCGAGCTCGGCATCGACCATGGGCTGGCGCGCCCGCTCGGACAGGTCGATGATCCTGAGCCGGCGATGCGCGAGCGCCGCGTTATCGTGGATGACGAGGCCGGAACCGTCGGGTCCCCGTGGCGCGAGCGCTTCCATCATCCTGGTCTGGGTGAGCGCCGACGGCGATGTGCCGTCGAACCGTATTTCTCCGCAAATTCCACACACGAGTTGGTCGGAACCCTTTCAATTACATTGTGTTATCGCCGATTTTATTATACATCTGATAATTAGATGTCAAATTATGGCGGCGAGAAATGACTGCTGGCCTTGCCAACGCGCGGGTGCGCAAAAGGTTTCCCGAGGTGGATATCAGGGCCATCGAGAAAGCGATCCGCCGGATCGTGCGCGCTCACGACCTCCAGTCTAGGGCGCTCGCCAAGGCAAGCGGTCTGACGGCGGCGCAGCTCGTGGTGATGAAGGGGATCGCGGAGTTGGGCGAAGTGACGTCGGCGGCCCTGTCGACCTATGCCGACATCAGCGCGGCGACGGTGGTGACGGTTCTCGACAATCTGGAGGAGCGCGACCTGATCCACCGCTACCGTTCGGGCAGCGACCGGCGCATCGTGCATACGCGGCTGACGGAACGCGGCCTCGCCATCCTTGCTTCTGCGCCGTCGCCTCTGGGCGAGCTGTTCTTGCAACGGTTCGCGCGCCTCGATGCCGAGGAGCGCCATCGGGTCGTGACGGCCGCGACCGGGCTGGCAAACCTGTTAGCTCCGAGCACTTCCGCCAGCAAAGCCGCAGCAAGACGGACGATGCTTGACTGACGCGCACCACTTGGCTGACGGAGCTTGCCGACCAAGCGAACCACAGTCATCCTGATGTGATGGCTTCTTCTCGACGCAAAGCAGCAGGAAATCTTCGTGTTTCGTATTCCGGCAGACATGTACGGTGGACCGACGCTCCCGAGATGTGAACGCACGCGACGTGATCGCGCGCTGTATATAGCCCACCGACTTCGATTGTTGCGCGATCCGCAGCCTCGCACGCGATCAACGCACCAAGCGTGAAAGCATAGAAGCGAGCACTGTCGGCTGCAAAGCTACTATTGAGAAAACTTGTCAGCTTGAGGCTCAGCAGCGGCTCGCGGTAACGGGATCGGAGATGCCCGCGATTGCAAACGCCAGCGACGATCAGCCCTTTGCTCGTCGCACGCGCATCGACACCACCCAGCATCGCGAGACTCACCATATCCACCTTACAAAGGTATGTCGCTCAGCGAGCCGCCAATCCGAATGCAGACTCGCACATCTCGCCGCGAGCGATGCAACACTCGCGGCCCCGTCCCTGCTTTGAGTGAGGCGCCCGCACAGGCGCCACTATCAGGGATGCGCAGTGTCCTGCGTGTTGGTCCCATTGAAACGCAACCACCACATATCAATCTGTCTGCAGGCACGTCCGTTCGCAAGGCAGAACAACCGAGTTGAAAGCCCACAGGTCCAGTCGCGCCTCTATCTAATCCACTCATTCCAGCGCTGGAGCAGCATCGCGGCGTTCTCGTTAATCCACTCAGCGTCGGGAACAACAATGGATTCGTTGATATCTTCGGCTGTGGGCATCGTGCTCCTGACCTCCTCGGACATTATGGCGATCGCTTCGCTGCTCGGTGGCGTGCAGGAGAGAACCTCGCACGCCGCCGCCTGCGCCTGCGGGGAGTCGAGCCAGTACGAGATGAGTTTAAGAGCGTTCTCCCTGTTCGGCGCACCGCGTAGTAGCGAAATCCTGTCACCGACCAGGAAAGCGCCCTGATACGACCATCCAATCGGCAGGCCTTCATCCCTCATGGCCTTTGCGCGTGTCAGCCAGATCTGGCCGAGCGAATAGTCCCCGCTCCGGAATCCCCGGACGCTCTGATCGCCTGTTCTCCACCAGAGCGTGATGGCCGGCCGGATTTCCTCCAGCTTGGCGAGCGCTCGCTCGACGTCGATCGGGAACAGCTCTTCGCGGGACACGCCGTCCGCCAGCAGCGCCGCGACCATCACGCGCCAGGGATCGTCGAAGTTAGGGAAGGAGCGACCGCCAGGGAACCTCTCTGTATCCCACATGTCCGCCCAGGTGCGCGGCTCGGACCCGTCACCTTCACCCGTCCGGTAGGCGAGCAAGGTGGCCGTCGATTGCAGAAGCGCTCCGCCAGCCGTGCATGCGTTGCCCGGCAAGTCTGCCCGATCAGCATAATGACGGCAGAACTCCGTAAGGTCCTCGCTGACAGCGCGATGCGCGGCCGAGCCTGCCTGGATCTCCCCCTCGAGATAGAGGTCCCACGTGACGTTCCCCGTCTGCGTCATCGCCGCTGCCCGCGCGCGCATTTCCGCATTGGTGGCCACGACCACGATGACCTCGATACCCGTCTCTTCGGTGAATGGCTTGAACCACGCCTCTGTCAACGCCCGGTCGAAGGCTCCGCCTGTCGAGGCAATAATCACCCTCTCTGCCGAGCTTGCGGCCTGTGGAACTGCGAGCGCGAACCAGACACCGCATGCCAGGCTTGCAACGGAAGTGCCTGCAATCGAACGCAATCTGCTGAAACTCGATGCCATGAGCGTATTCCCCTTGCTTCGGTTGATAGTTCGTGAGGTCAGCGCTTTTCTCGTCGGGCGCTCAGAACGTGCAGCGTGCCCATGAGAAGGAGCGAGATCGAGACGATAAAGGTGGACGCGGCGGCAATGACGGGCGTGACGTTGAAGTCGATATCCTCGAACATCTTGCGCCCGATGGATTTGCCGCCGACATCGGAAATGAAGAACGCGACCGTTGCCTCGTCGAAGGATGCGACGAAGGCGAAGACAGCGCCTGCGGCGACGCCGGGGGCGATATTGGGCAGAACCACATAGACGATGGACTGCAGTCTGCTCGCCCCGCAGTTCAGCGCCGCCAGTTCGAGGTTCGGGTCAAGGCGCTGGAGCGCAGCCGTCACGGTGATGATGACGTAGGGAACCGCGAGCACCGTGTGAGCGATGAGGAACCCGAAGAAGTTCCCCGTCAGGCGCAACGGGGCGAAGACCAGGTAGAGGGCGACGCCGAGCACGATGTGTGGCACGATCAACGGACCGAGCCCCAATGCCTGAATGGCCGGTTTGAACGGGAGATTCCCTCTGGTCAGGGCCAGCGAGGCCATGGTGCCGATCACGGTTGCGGTCAGCGTGGTGCCGACCGCGATCTGGAAGCTGAACCACGTCGCCATCATCCAGTCCGGATCGCTGAAGTAGGCCCGATACCATTTGAGGGTCAGCCCGCGCGGCGGAAACTCGATATGGCTCGCCTCGCCGAGCGATATCGGGACAACGAGCAGGGTGGGGAGGATCAGAAAGAAGAGGATCGATCCGATCAGGAGGCCGCCGACCACGATGCCGACGGTCCTCACATAGGCGCCCCCAAGCAGTCCGGTCATGATCGCTCCACGATTGCGCCGCGAAAGCCACGGCAGAGTCTGGTCAATGGACACCGTTCAACCCCCTGCTGAATGAGAGCGTCTTGCGGAACAGGAAGACGAGGATGAGCGTGAGCACGAGCAGGATGGTCGACAGCGCGGCGGCGAACGGCCAGTCGAGCAGGACCGTGGTCTGCTGGCCGATCAGCGTGGCGATGAGCATCGATTGCGGGCCACCGACCAGCGCCGGGGTGATGTAGAAGCCGAGCGCCAGCACGAAACTCAAGACGCAACCCGCAGAGACCCCTGGAAGGCTCAGCGGCAAGGTAACGTTCAGGAACGCACGGACAGGGCCTGCGCCGAGGTTGCGCGCAGCCTGCAGATAATGCGGCGGGATGCTGCGCAGCGACGCGTAGATCGGGAGGATGGTGAATGGCATCAGCACATGGGTCATGGCCAGGGTCACCGCGCCGGTCGTGTACAGGAGTTCCAGAGGCCGTTCGGTCAAGCCGCTGCCGATAAGCAGGGAGTTCACGATGCCCCTGCGCTGAAGCAGGACGATCCACGCATATGATCGGATCAGTATGGACGTCCACAACGGGATCAGGACGCATGCGGCGACGATGACCGCGGCGCCTCTCTTCAGGCGCGCCATGGCATAGGCGACGGGATAGCCGAGCACGAGGGTGGCGACTGCAACCACAAAGGCAACGAGCACCGTGCTGAGGAGGACGTCGAGATAGAGCGGAGTCTGGACCGCGCGCGCATAGTTCTCCAGCGATCCGCCGGGCGCGCTCAGGATCACGAGCTGTACGATCGGGTAGATGAACCCGATTGCCAGCACGGCCAGAAGCGGGACCACCAGAAGGAGCGACGTGGCCGGCGCGTAGGACCTGGCGGATTCCGGATGGAACCACCACAGGGCCCTTAGCAGGATGTGTCGCTGAGTTCCGGATGCTGCAACTGTGGTCATGCGGCCTGCCTTCCCTCAACCGGAAAGACGTGCACGGCGCCTTCGTCGACGAGCACATCAACGTTCTCGTCCCGCCGGAAGGGGGCTGACCCGGTATCGGTGGTTTGCACCTGAATGGTCCTGTCGCCTTGTCCCGGAAGCCTGACGAGAAAGATGTGGCTTGAGCCGACAAAGACGGAGGTTTCGACAGTACCCGGAAGGGCGAGGCGTCCGCCCTCCCCTCGTCGGACCAGCTTGACCCGCTCCGGCCGAATGGCGAGCCGGACCGGAGCGCCGTTGAGAATTCGTGCGCCCGCATCTGCCGCGGCGGTGACGCCAAGCAATGCCGTTTCTTCCGATATCCGGACAGAAGGCCGCCCGTTGTCGTCGAAGCTCCAGCGGCCTTCGATGAAGTTCATTCTCCCGATGAAGTTCGCCACGCGCTCGGAGATCGGCTTGCGATAGAGATCGAGAGGCGTGCCGACCTGCTCGATCCGTCCGTCGAACATCACCGCCACGCGATCCGACATCGTCAGGGCTTCATCCTGATCGTGCGTCACATAGACGACGGTTGCCCCGAGCCGCTCGTGCAGGCGCTTGATTGTCCCCCGTCAGCACC
>JAEZXF010000479.1 GCA_023419995.1 Pseudomonadota bacterium
TCAACCCCGACAACCTCGTCAACCGCGCGACGCGGGCGATCAAGGCGGCGGTGCCGGAGATCGGCATCCTCACCGACGCGGCGCTCGACCCGTTCACCGACCACGGCCATGACGGCATCCTGCGCGACGGCATCATCGTCAACGACGAGTCGGTCGCGCGCGTCACGGCGGGCGCGGTGCTGCAGGCGGCCGCCGGCGCCGACATCATAGCGCCGTCCGACATGATGGACGGGCGCATCGGCGCGATCCGCGACGCGCTCGACGCCGCCGGCTTCCAGGACGTCGCCATCATGTCCTACGCGACGAAGTTCGCGTCCGCCTTCTACGGCCCCTATCGCGAGGCCATCGGCACCAAGGGGCTGCTGAAGGGCGACAAGAAAACCTACTATCTCGACCACGCCAACACCGACGAGGCGATGCGCGAGATCGAGCAGGACCTCGACGAGGGCGCCGACATGATCATGGTCAAGCCGGGGCTGCCCTATCTCGACATCATCCGCCGCGCCAAGGACGAGTTCGCCATGCCGACCTTCGCCTACCAGGTGTCGGGCGAGTACGCGATGATCGAGGCGGCGAGCGCCAACGGCTGGATCGACGGCGAGAAGGCGATGCTGGAAAGCCTGATGGCGTTCAAGCGCGCCGGCTGCGACGGCATCCTGACCTATTTCGCGCCGCGCGTCGCCGAGATCCTGAGGGGCTGAGCGGGCCGGCGGCGGCCACCCGCCATTGAAAACGCGGCACCGATCCCCATTTTTCCCGTCGACAGGGCATGCCGCCCCGACGGAGACGAAAAGCCATGACGACGCGCATCCTCGACGGCGAGATCATTCCGGCGCGCCTCGACGACCTCAGGGTCTACGAGGGTGTGCTGTCGCGGCGCATGATGGCGTTCATCCTCGACTACGTGCTGGTGGCGCTGATGATGATCCCCTTCGCCATCCTGGTGTTCGTGTTCGGCATCGTCACGCTCGGCCTCGGCTGGGCGCTGTTCTCCGTCCTGTTCCCGGCGGTGGCGCTGATCTACGTGTGGAACACGCTCGGCGGCCCCAACCAGGCTACGGTGGGCATGCGCATGATGGACATCCGGCTGGAGCGGCTCGACGGCCGGCCGATCGACGGGCTGGTGGCCGTGGTGCACACCGTCCTGTTCTGGGCCGGCAACGTGCTGCTGACGCCGCTCATCCTGCTGGCGACGCTGTTCCTCGAACGCAAGCGCACCGTGCACGACCTGCTGCTCGGCACGGTGGTGACCCGCTCCGACCGCTGAACCCGGAAGGCGCGGCGACGGGCCGCAACACGGCCTCGTGAGGCGCCTTTCAGAATTTTGCGGTTGACGTTTTCTGCCGACGTGACATGCCTATTAAGCCGAACAGCAGTCCCGGACCATGAAGCATCATCATCCGCCCCAGTCGCCGCAGTTCTTCCTGACCGCCCCCTCGCCCTGTCCCTATGTCGAGGGCGAGTTCGAGCGGAAGGTGTTCACGCATCTCGTCGGGGACCGGGCGCCCGAGCTGAACGACCTGCTGACGCAGGGCGGCTTCCGCCGCTCGCAGAACATCGCCTACAGGCCCGCCTGCGAGACCTGCCGCGCCTGCGTGTCGGTGCGCATCGTCGTCGGCGAGTTCGACCCGACGCGCAGCATGCGCCGGGTGATCGCGCGCAACGACGACCTCGTCGGCGCGGTGCACGACGCCGAGCCCTCGTCCGAGCAGTATTCGCTGTTCCGCACCTATCTCGACGCCCGCCACCGCCTCGGCGGCATGTCGGACATGACCGTGCTCGACTACGCCATGATGGTCGAGGACAGCCACGTCGACACGCGCATCATCGAGTATCGCCGCCGCGGCCCGGACAGCTTCATCACCGGCAAGGGCGAAGGCGAGCTGATCGCCGTGGCGCTGACCGACTGGATGAGCGACGGCCGGTCGATGGTCTACTCGTTCTACGATCCCGCGATCGAGCACCGCTCGCTCGGCACCTTCATGATCCTCGACCACATCGCCCGCGCCCAGGCGGCGGGCCTGCCCTATGTCTATCTCGGCTATTGGGTCAACGGGTCGCGCAAGATGGCGTATAAGGTCCGCTTCGAGCCGCAGGAGCACCTCGGGCCCAAGGGCTGGGAACGCTATCACGGCGAGCCGCGCTGACAGCGACCGTCCGACGGTTGCCTCGCACCATCTCCCCCAGCCATTCGTGCGACACGACCGTTCATGTCCGAGACACAGTCCAATCATACCAAGGGCCTGCTGCTGACCGCCATCGGCGGGCTGGCGCTGACGGCCGACATCCCCCTGATCAAGCTGGCGGGCGGCGACGTGTGGAGCGTGCTGATGCTGCGCGCGGGCACGACCTTCGTCGCGTCGCTCGCCATCTGGCTCGTCTGGCGCGCGCTGTCGCCGAACGCGCCGGCGCTCATCCCCGGCAGGGCGGGCGTGGCGGTGGCGGCGTTCTACGCGCTGAGCTCGATCGCCTTCATCACCGCGGTTTACAACACCTCGACGGCCAACGTCGTGTTCATCCTCGCCTTCAACACCATGTTCGCGG
Organism: Pseudomonadota bacterium; assembly: GCA_023419995.1. Taxonomy (GTDB): domain Bacteria; phylum Pseudomonadota; class Alphaproteobacteria; order Rhizobiales; family Rhizobiaceae; genus Aerobium. The sequence goes on from JAEZXF010000479.1 coordinate 2,545, forward strand.
CGCTCCTGTCGTGGGTGTTCCTGAAGGAGCGGCCCGGGCCGGCGACGCTGGCCGCGATGGCGGCGATGATCCTCGGCGTGCTCATCATCGTCGGCGACGGCATCGCCGCCGGCAACCTGTTCGGCGACATGATGGCGCTCGCGGCGTCGTTCCTCATCGCCTCCGCCATCACGGTCTCGCGCGCCTCCGGCCGCGACATGGGCTTCACGCCGCTGGTCGCGACGCTGGTGCCGTTCGCGGTCGCGCTCGGCTTCGTCGCCCAGCAGGGCGGGCTGCAGATCGCGGCGCCGTGGTGGATCGTCTTCAACGGCGCGGTGGTGATGCCGCTGTCGTTCTACTGCCTGGCGACCGGGCCGCGCTACATCTCGGCGCCCGAGGTGGCGATGTTCTACCTGCTCGAGACCGTGCTGGCGCCGATCTGGGTGTGGATGATCTTCTCCGAGACGCCCTCGACGCGCAGCCTGATCGGCGGCGCGGTGCTGGTCGCGGCGCTCGTCGCCCACTCGCTGTGGCAGATCGCGCAGGGCAACATCCGCCGACGCGCGGCGCGCCCGCCGCGCCACCCCTGAACGACGTTCCCGCGGGGCCGGTTCAGGCCGGCCGGCGCGCGCCGCGCAGCGGCGAGACGGCGAGCCACAGGCCGAGAAGCCCGGCAAGGAGGCCGACTGCGCCGTCGAACGCCGCCTGCCGCCAGACGAAGCCGGTGTCGAGCACGGCCTCCTGCGGCGCATGCGGGTCGTAGGAGACCTCGACCGCGCGCCCGGTCACCAGGGCGAAGTTGAGACGGCTGTAGAGCGTGCGCAGGCGCCGGTCGTGCGGCTCGGCGCGGTCGGCGAAGCTCGCGCGGTTGCCCTCACGGGCGATGCCGGCGACCTCGTAGCCGTAGGAGACGCGCAGCACCAGCTCGCGCGCCAGTTCCCCGCCCTCGCCCGGCATGTAGCTGCGCTCGGAAAGGGAGACGGAGCGGATCGCGCCTTGCGCCACCGGCCAGTGCCGCGCCTCCAGGTTGGCCTGCATCGCCTGCCACGGAAGCCGCGCGAACACGCCCGCCGCCAGCGCCAGAAGCAGCGCGCCGCCCAGTGCCGCCAGCAAGGCGGCCGGCCGATAGGACGTCCGGGTGGTTCCTGCCCCCGACGCCCGGAAGCTGACTGAATTCATCACGGCCCCCGCCGATCATTGCCCGGATGCCACATTAGTGCCGGATGACTTGCGGAACGGCCAAGGAAATCGGTCAAATTAAACGCAACCGGGCGTCGGCGGCCCGCGCCTAGCCGTCCTTCAGCTCCATGAAGCGGATCCGGTTGTTGAACGGGTCGATGACCTCGACCTCCAGCCGCGTGCCCTCGTCCTCGAGGCCGGGCTTCATGTAGCGGTAGTTCCTCGCCGCCAGCTCGGCCTGGAAGGCGCGGATGCCGGTCATGTAGACGCACATGTTGCCGCCGGGAGTGGCGTCGCCCGCATGCTCAGACAGGTGCAGCCTGAGGCCGGCGCGCGAGACCTGCGTGTAGAGCGGGAAGTCGTCGCCGTAGCGGTGCTCCCAGTCGACGGAGAAGCCGAGAAAACCGAGATAGAACTCGTGCGCCTTCGCCACGTCGAAGATGCGCACGATCGGCACCGCCTGCTCGAAGGCGATGCCTCCGGCCTGCGGGACCGCGGCGGACGTCGCCGCGATCCTGGCCGCCAGCACGTTCCAGCTCGCCTGCCCGAACTGTCGGGCGACGATCTCGAGGGCCTCGCTGTGGGTGAGTGTGACATCGCGGGCGGCAAGCGCCTCCCGCATGGATCTGGCCATGGCCTTGGCGTCGCGATAGTCGCGCATCGTCCGTTTCCTTCGTCATGGCGAAGCCACCGCCGGCGCCCGCATTGCCAACGCCTTCGCCCGAACGGTTGAAACGGTGAGGAAGGATCGCAGCGAGGCGTTCGCCATGCTCCTTCGGGAGCGCGGGCTGCAGGCCGCCTCAGGCCTTCGGCCACGATAGGGCATGCGGCCCGCCCGCGCTAGCCCCGGCGCGCCGCGCGCGCAGGCCGCCCTCCCCTCCGCCACCGCAGGATCGCCGGGCGCAGCAGGCGATAGAGGACGAGGACGCAGGCCAGCACCAGATAGACGAAGGGCTCCGCCGTCACCACCTTGACCGACATGGCGTAGTGGAGCGCGCCGCCGAGCACGATCACGTAGCTCAGCCGGTGCAGCCGGTTCCAGTTCGGCCCCAGCCGGCGGATCGAGAAGGCGTTCGAGGTCACGGCGAGCGGGACGAGCAGCACGAGGCAGGCCATGCCGATGGTGATGAAGGGACGCTTGGCGATGTCGGCCAGGATGGCGGAAAGGTTGAGGTTCTGGTCGAGGACCAGATAGGTGAGGAAGTGCATCGCCACGTACCAGAAGGCGAGCAGCCCGAGCGCACGGCGGTAGCGCAGGAGGCTGATGCCGGCGAGGTCGCGCAGCGGCGTCACCGTCAGGACGGCGATCAGGAAGCGCAGCGCCCAGATGCCGAGCAGGTGCTCGAACTCCTTGACGACGTTCCCGGGGATCTGCCCGGTCACGCCGAGATAGAACCCGTAGGCCGCCGGCACGAAGCCCGCGACATAGAGCGCCCAGATGCTGCCGGAGCGCCAGAGCCCGGCGGACAGGGCGCCGGCCGGACGGCCCGCGATGTCGCCTGCCGGACGCATCGTCAGTAGTTGACCTTCAGGTCCATGCCGGCATAGAGGCCGGCGACCTCCTCGGCGTAGCCGTTGAACGGCAGCGTGTCGCGGCGCGCCAGGCTCAGGAACCCGCCCTCGCCGATGCGGATCTCGGCCGCCTGGCTCCAGCGCGGATGATCGACCGCCGGATTGACGTTGGCGTAGAAGCCGTATTCGTGCGGCGCCATGCGCTTCCAGCTCGTCACCGGCTCCTCCTCGACGAGCGAGATGCGCACGATCGACTTGATGCCCTTGAAGCCGTATTTCCACGGCACGATGAGGCGCACCGGCGCGCCGTTCTGGCTGGGCAGCGTGCGGCCGTAGAGGCCGACGGCGAGGATCGCCAGCGGATGGCGCGCCTCGTCGAGCCTGAGCCCCTCGACATAGGGCCAGGGCAGCGGCTGGAACAGGCCCTTCTGGCCCCGCATCTCCTCGGGCCGCACCACGGTCTCGAAGGCGCCGTATTTCGCGCTGCCGAGCGGCTCGACCCTGTCGAGAAGGGCGGCGAGCGGAAAGCCCACCCACGGGATGACCATCGACCACGCCTCGACGCAGCGCAGCCGGTAGACGCGCTCCTCGAGCGCGAAGCCGCGCAGGTCGTCGACGTCGAAGGTGTGCGGCTTGCCGACGAGGCCGTCGACCTGAAGGGTCCACGGCTCCGGCTTGAAGTCGCCCGAGTAGCGGGCCGGATCGGTCTTGCCGGCGCCGAACTCGTAGAAATTGTTGTAGTTGGTGACGTCCTTCGCCGGCGTCGGCGGCTCGTCCGTGCCGAAGGGGCCGGGCTTGACGGCAAGCGGGGCCTGCGCCGCCTCGGCCCTGCCCGCGGCCGACAGCACCGGCAGCGAAGCAAGCGCGCCGGCGATCAGCGCGCGGCGGTTGAGATAGGCGGATTCCGGCGTGATCTGCGACTGCGGCACCGGGGGGACGCGGTAGGCGGTCATGGCTCAGGCTCCTGCTCGTGCGGCGTTGCCGCTCGCCCAATGCGTCAAAAAGAGCAGAGTTCCCCGATGACGGGAAGTGGGCGGGCGACCACGTTTTGGTGTTCGCCCCTTTTCGGGCAGGGGCCGTTCAGTCCGCGCGTAGCGCTGCCCCTCACCTGCCTGCCGGCATCCTCTCCCCG
>JAEZXF010000517.1 GCA_023419995.1 Pseudomonadota bacterium
CAGCCGCGCCATGGTCGGCTCGTCGGCGAAGATGTCGATGCGCCGGCGCTGGGCCAGGAAATAGCCGCGCAGGTCGTCGATGCCGTGGATATGGTCGGCATGCGCGTGCGTATAGACGACGCCGTCGAGATGCGTCGCGGCCGCGTCCAGCATCTGCTCGCGGAAGTCCGGCCCGGTGTCGATGGCAACCCGCGTTATTTCACCGGATGCTGAAATACGCTCGACCAGCGCAGCGGCACGGCGGCGCCGGTTCCGCGGGTTCGCAGGGTCGCAGGCGCCCCAGTCGCCGACGATGCGCGGCGTCCCGGGAGACGACCCGCACCCCGTGATCGTGAAGCGCAGGCGCTCAGAAGCCATCGCCAAGCATCTTGTCGGCTGGCATCTTGCTGAAAAGCCGGAAGAAGTTCCGCGTCGTGATGGCGGCGATCTCGTCCGCCGAAACGCCGATCGTGTCGGCGAGAACCCGCGCCGTCTCCGCCACGTAGGACGGCTCGTTGCGCTTGCCGCGGTAAGGCTGCGGCGCCAGATACGGCGCATCCGTCTCGACCAGGAGCCGCTCCGGCGGCAGAGTGCGCGCGATGTCGCGGAGTATATCAGATTTCTTGAATGTAAGGATCCCCGAGAACGACACGTAGCCGCCGAGCGCGATGCCCGCCTCCGCCAGCCCGCGCCCGGAGGAGAAGCAGTGCAGCACGAAGGGGAACGCGCCCTTCCCCGTCTCGTCCTCCAGGATCGCCGCCATGTCCTCGTCCGCGTCGCGCGCATGGATGACGAGCGGCAGGCCGGTGGCGCGCGCCGCGGCGATGTGGGTGCGCAGGCCCGTTGCCTGCGCCTCGCGCGGCGAATGGTCGTAGAAATAGTCGAGCCCCGCCTCGCCGATCGCCACCACCTTCGGGTGCCGGGCGAGACGGACGAGCTCGTCGGTCGTAACGTCGAGCTCCTCGTGCGCATTGTGCGGATGGGTGCCGACCGAGCAGTAGACTTGCGGGTAGGCCTCGGCGATGGCGAGGATGTCGCCGAAGCGGCGCACGCGTGTCGAGATCGTCACCATGCGGCCGACGCCGGCCGCGAGCGCGCGCGACACCACCGCGTCGCGCTCCGCCGCGAAATCGGGAAAGTCGAGATGGCAGTGGCTGTCGACCAGCATGGCGCTACCGTCAGTCCGCCGCGTCCTGCTCGACATAGCGCGGGAACACGCCCTGCGGCGCGGGCAGCGCCCTGCCCGGCTCCAGCGCATGCGCGTCCGCGACATGGGCGAAGCTGCGCGCGTCCTGCGGCACGGCCAGCAGGTCGAGCAGCTTGCCGGCCGATTCCGGCATGTAGGGCTGGCACAGGATGGCGACGCGCCGCACGGCCTCGGCCGTCGTCCACAGCACCGTCTCCATCCGCGCAGGGTCGGTCTTGCGCAGCGCCCACGGCTCCTGCCCGGCGAAGTAGCGGTTCGCCTCCGCGACCACGGCGAAGATGGCGGCGAGCCCGGTATGGATCGCCTGCACCTTCATCGCCTCGCGCGCCGTCGCCAGCGCCTCCCCGGCCTGCCCGAGGATGGCGCGATCGGCCTCCAGCAGCTCCCCCTTCCACGGCACGACGCCGCCGCAGTTCTTGGCGATCATCGACAGCGAGCGCTGCGCCAGGTTGCCGAGATCGTTGGCGAGGTCGGCATTGGTGCGGTTGACGATCGCCTCGTGGCTGTAGTTGCCGTCCTGGCCGAACGGCACCTCGCGCAGCAGGAAGTAGCGCACCTGGTCGAGCCCGTAATGCTCGACCAGCGCGAACGGGTCGATGACGTTGCCGACCGACTTCGACATCTTCTCCCCGCGGTTGAAGACGAAGCCGTGGCCGAAGACGCGCCTGGGAAGCGCGATGCCGGCCGACATCAGGAACGCCGGCCAGTAGACGGCATGGAAGCGCGTGATGTCCTTGCCGATGACATGCAGGTCGGCCGGCCAGAATGGCCAAAGATCAGCGTTTTCATTGGGATATCCGACGCCGGTGATGTAGTTGGTGAGCGCGTCGACCCACACGTACATGACGTGCTTCTCGTCGCCCGGAACCGGGATGCCCCAGTCGAAGGTGGTGCGCGAGACGGAGAGGTCCTTCAGGCCGGACTTGACGAAGCTGCCGATCTCGTTGCGCCGCTCGGCGGGGCCGACGAACTCCGGATGCTCCTCGTAGAGCTTGAGCAGGCGGTCGCCATAGGCGGAAAGGCGAAAGAAATAGCTCTCCTCCTCCACCCACTCGACGGGCGTCCCCTGCGGGCCGTAGCGCACGCCGTCGTCGCGGACTTCCGTCTCCTCCTCGCCGTAATAGGCCTCGTCGCGCACCGAGTACCAGCCGGCATAGCCGCCCTTGTAGATGTCGCCATTGGCGGCCATCGCCGTCCAGATCGCCTGGCTGGAGCGGTAGTGCCGCTCCTCGGTGGTGCGGATGAAATCGTCGTTGGAGGCGTTGAGCGCCTCGGCCATGCGCTTGAACTCGGCCGCGTTGCGGTCGGCCAGCTCGCGCGGGCTGATACCCTCCTTGCGCGCCGTCTGGTGCATCTTGATGCCGTGCTCGTCCGTGCCGGGCAGGAAGTAGACCTGCTTGCCGTCGAGCCGCTGGAACCGCGCCAGCGCGTCGGTCGCGATCAGCTCGTAGGCGTGGCCGATATGCGGCTTGCCGTTCGGGTAGGAAATGGCGGTGGTGATGTAATAGCGTTCGGCGGACATGAGACGTATTTTCCGGCGGTCCTGTTCGTATGGCGGTTGGGATAGCCTATCAGGGGAGCGATGGCTATCGGGGAATTCAGCCCCGGGCGGCCTGCCACATTCGCCGCAGAAGCCCCATGACGTGCTGCCGCTTGTCGAGATTGTAGGTCTCGGTCTCGGTCGTCATCCGCTGCGCTTCCTGCCACAGCTCGGACAGCGCCGCCGCCCCGGCGAGGTCGCCGGCGGCGGCGGCCTGCCGCGCCCGGCCGGAGATCATGTCGAGCAGCGTCTGGTTGAACAGCGCGAACTGCACCGAGGCATCGCGCCCGCTGACCGCATCGGCGACGCGCCATGCCTCGGGAACCGAGAATTCCTTGAGCCCGACCACGCGCGCCAGGGCCTCGGCGATGTCGAGCCCGCCATAGCGCGTCAAAAGCAGCGCCTCGCGGACGCTGCCGCCCGCCCGCGCGGCCAATCCGGCGCGCGCATTGCCCTCGTCCGGCAGGCCCGCTCCCAGCCCGTCGAGGACCGCGAGCAGGATGTCGGGCTCCAGCGGCCTCAGCCGCACCAGATGGCAGCGCGAGCGGATCGTCGGCAGAAGCCCGCCCGGCGAATGGGCGATCAGCACGAACAGCGTACGCGGCGGCGGCTCCTCGAGGTTCTTCAGGAGCGCGTTGGCCGCGTTGGCGTTCATGTCGTCGGCCGGGTCGACGATGACGACGCGCCAGCTCCCGTCATGCGAGGTCATCGACAGGAAACGGCCGATGCGCCTCACCTCGTCCACCGTCACCGCGGATTTGAAGGCCTTGGTCTTCTCGTTAAGCGGCCGCGTCAGGTGCAGGACGGACGGGTGCGCGCCCTGCGCGATCTGCCGGAACAGGGCCGAGCCCGGATCGCGCGCCGACAGCGCGGCGGGCGCCTCCTGAGGCACAGGATGCGCGAGCAGGTGCTCGGCGAGATGGAAGGCGAAGGTCGCCTTGCCGATGCCCGCCGGCCCGGAAAGCAGCAGCGCATGGTGCAGCCGGCCCGCGCGATAGGCCGCCGCGACGTGCGCCGCCGCCTCGTCGTGGCCGAGGAGAAGCGGGTTCTCCGCCGGCTCGGCGATCTCGGGGATCGTGTCGTACTGCTCGGGCGCGAGACGGACGAAGCTCATGCCACCCCCGCCTGCCGGCCGCGGCCGAGGCGCCGCTGGATCAGCGCATGCACCGCCTTGACGATGGCGGTCGCCACCTTCGCCGGCGGCCGCGCGGCATCGACGACGACGCAGCGCTGCGGCTCGGCCCGGGCGATGTCGAGGAACGCCTCGCGCCGGCGGCGGTGGATCTCCAGCGTCTCCGTCTCGAAGCGGTCGGCGCCCTCGTCGCCGCGGCGGCGGGTGGCCCGGCGCAGCCCCTCCTCGGGGTCGAGGTCGAGGACGATCGTCAGGTCGGGCACCATGCCGGCGATGGCCACCGTCTCCAGCGCCTGCATAAAGGCGGGGTCGAGGTCGCCCGTCACGCCCTGGTAGACGCGGCTGGAATCCATGAAGCGGTCGCACAGCACGATGGCGCCGCGCTCCGTCGCCGGGCGGATCACCTGGTCGACATGGTCGGCGCGCGCCGCGGCGAACAGGATCGCCTCCATCGCCGGCCCGAACGGCTCGGCCGCGCCCGACAGGATCACGTGGCGCAGCGCCTCCGCCCCGGGCGAGCCGCCCGGCTCGCGCGTGACGACGACCTCGTGCCCCATGGCGCGAAGGCTCTCGGCCAGCTTCGCGATCTGGGTCGACTTGCCGGCGCCCTCGCCGCCCTCGAACGTGATGAAGATGCCGCGCGTCACGCAAGCCTTCCCAAGCGCCTGATTCCGATGGACCTGATGTTCTCACATAGTCGACGCGCCGCCCAATTGCCACGTCCGGCCGGGCGGCGTCAGCGCAGCCAGCCGATCAGCAATTCCTCCACCGCGTCGAGCGCGCGCTGGTGGATCTTGCCCTGCCCGACGCTCTCGGCCGCGTAGAGCGGCGTTTCCTGGCTCATCATGTCGCCGATCCAGACCTTGAGCGAGCCGACGGGCATCCCCTCCTCCACCGGCGCGACGAGCGGCCCCTCATAGACGATGCGCGCGATCAGCCTGTCGCGGTTGGTGATGGGCACGAAGATCGCCACCGGCCCGTCGGCGCGCAGCGCCACGCCCGACTTCTCGCCGCCATAGGCCTTGGCCTCGCCGACCACCTCGCCGGCGGCGAACAGCTCGATGCGGTCGAACGCCCGCATGCCCCACTCGATCAGCCGGCGCGCCTCCTCGGCGCGCTGGCTGTCGGTCTCCATGCCGCTCATCGCGGTGAACACCCGCCTGCCGTCGCGCGCGGCTGAGCCGACGATGGCGTAGCCCGACGCCTCGGTGTAGCCGGTCTTCAGCCCGTCCGCGCCGATGTTCAGCCGCAGCAACGGGTTGCGATTGCGCTGGAGGATCTTGTTCCAGGTGAACTCCGGCTGGGAGTAGTACTTGTAGAACTCCGGATACTCGCGCCAGATATGCGTCGCCAGCTTCACCAGCTCGCGCGCCGTCACCACCTGTCCCTCGGCCGGCAGGCCCGTCGAGTTGCGGAACACCGACTTCGTCAGCCCGAGCTCGCGCGCGCGCTCGTTCATCAGCTGGGCGAAATTCTCCTCCGAGCCCGCCATGCCCTCGGCGATGACGATGCAGCCGTCGTTCGCCGACTGGACGACGACGCCCTGGATGAGGTCCTCGAGACGCACCGACGAGCCGAGCGCCGCGAACATGGTCGACGTGCCGGAGGGCGCGCCGCCGGTGCGCCAGGCGTTCTCGGAGACGTGGAACTCGTCATCCATCGTCAGCCGGCCGGTCTTGATGGCGTGGAACACCACCTCCATCGTCATCAGCTTGGCCAGCGATGCCGGCGGAAACGGCGCGTCGGGATCCTTGGAGAACAGGACCGTGCCCGTCTCCGCGTCGATCATGAACGCCTGCTTCGCCTTGGTCTCGAACAGCGGCGGCGGCGTCTGCGCGCCGGCAGCGCCTGCGGCGAGAACAAGAAAGGCGCAAAGCACCCCGCGCAGAGACGAAAGAAACCCCATGCTGCGAAACCCCGGTGATAGTCCCTGCCCTGCGCCGCAGGTTAGCAGCGCGGCGACCGGCGGTTCAACCCCGGCAGCTATTCGCGCACAGGCATCGCCTCGGCGGCGCCGGCGTTCCATGCCGCCTCGAGCATGTCGTCGAGGCCGAGCCTGCCGTCCGGATGGAGGCTGAGCGCGTAGCCGTCGCCGCGCCAGTCGGTCTCGATCTCGGCCCGCCCGGCAGCGCCCAGCGCCGCCGCCATCGCCTCGGCCGCTTTCTGGTCGGCATAGGTTCCGACTGCCACGAAGCCCGGCGAGGACGGCGCCGGCGACGCGGCATAGCGCCGGTTGAGCGCCGAGACCAGCGCGTCGGAGGCAGGGGCGTTGGCCGCCGTCTCGGCGGCGACGCGCGCCGCCTGCTCGACGCGCTCGTCGGCATAGGACAGCGCGAGCCGCGACGGAAGGCCGAGCCGCTGGGCAAGGCCGACGCCAGGGCGCTCGGGCGCGATCGGCCCGAAATCCGGCAGGACGGGGTCGACGCCGGCGACGAAGGACGAGACCGGCGCGCGCGCCTGCACCGGGAACGGAACGGCGAGCGCGCCGCCGACCGGCCGCGACGGCGTCGACCCGGCCATGGCGATCATCACGCCGGTGGGCAGGCCGTCCGAGGGATCGGGCGCGCCGCGTCCGCCCGGCCGGTACGAGGCCATCAGGAACTCGTCGTCGCGGCCGTGCAGCGGCGCGCGGCCGACATACTCGACCTCGACCTTGGCGACGCCGCTGTGGGTGTAGTCGAGCAGCTCCGCCGCCCGGCGCGACAGGTCGATGACGCGGCCATGCGCGAAGGGCCCGCGGTCGTTGACGCGCACGCTCACGGACGAGCCGTTCTTGGTGTTGGTGACGCGGGCGTAGCTCGGCAGCGGCATCGTCGGGTGCGCCGCCGTCAGGTGCGTCATGTCGTAGATCTCGCCATTGGCCGTCAGCCGGCCATGGAAGGCGTCGCCGTACCACGAGGCCATCCCGGCTTTGCGGTAGCCCGGTTCCTCCTTGGGGTGGTACCACTTGCCCTTGACCTTGTAGGGTTGGCCAAGCTGCTCGCGGCCGCCGCCGCGCGGCAGGCGCGTGCGCAGGTTGCTGACGCGGGGGCTGGCCTTCACCCCGTACTCGCGCTCGGAAAAATACTCCTTGCTGCGCGTCTTGCTGCCCGCGACCTTCGACGAAGGCGAGGAGCACGCGGCCAGCGCGACGGCGGAAACGGCAAGGATAAGAAGGCTCGACCCGCGGCCGACCAGCCTGGAAGGCGCAATGCTCATGCGTCCCTGTCCCCGTACGCCTGTGAACGCCCGTGCGGGCAGTCAAGGCCACTCATCACTACGCTGCCGACCCTTCACTCCGCGAAAGCGCCGGCACAAGGCTAACTGCGCAGGAATTCGTTGTTACTATCTTAACCGATTGCGGCAGGAAGCTGGCGGGATTGTGACCCCGGCGGATTCGTGCCCCGGCGCTTGAAACGGCAATGCCGTTGGCGCATACAC
>JAEZXF010000531.1 GCA_023419995.1 Pseudomonadota bacterium
TCATCCGCGACGGGCACCACGCCGAGGTCGCGTTCGCGCCCGTGAACGGCGTCGACCCGTTCTTCAACGTCAACACCCCCGCCGACTTCGCCGCGGCGGAGGAGATCCTGCGGAGAGCGCCATGAAGAACCGCGTCATCGGCATCGCCGGATGGAAGAACTCGGGCAAGACGACGCTGGCGGAACGCCTCGTCGCGCAGCTTGTCGGGCGCGGCTGGCGCGTCTCGACCATCAAGCGCGCCCATCACGACGCCGACGTCGACCAGGAGGGCACCGACAGCTTCCGCCACCGCCGCGCCGGCGCGGGCGAGGTGCTGCTGACCACCGGCAGGCGCTGGGCGCTGATGCACGAGCTGCGCGGCGAGGACGAGCCGACGCTCGATGCGCTTCTCGCCCGGCTGTCGCCCTGCGACCTCGTCGTCGTCGAGGGTTTCAAGACCGGCGGCCATCCGAAGATCGAGGCCCGCCGCACCGAGGCGGGCGACCATGCGCCGCTGCCCGCTTCGGCCAACGTCGTCGCCATAGCCGCCGATCATCCCGTCGCCGATGCGGCGGTCCCGGTGTTCTCGCTCGACGACGTCGCCGCGATCGCCGATTTCGTCGAAATGGCCACCGGCCTGCGTTGAAATGTCAAGGCAGGCTTTGCCGCATCATCCTATTTCACGATTGCATTCCTGCGAAGAACAATGGGAATATCGAATTCAAAGTGCGTGAATTCATGGCACTTGAACTCATGCCGCAGCCTTGCTGCTGCGGTGCATGCACCAACAGAGAGGAACGACATGCGTATCACTTCACGGGTTTCACTGGTTCTGTCGGCCGCCGCCCTCGCACTCGGCCTGGGCGCAGCGCAGGCGCAGGAGAAGATCCGGATCGGCACCGAAGGCGCCTACCCGCCCTTCAACAACCTCACCTCCGACGGCCAGCTCGTCGGCTTCGACATCGACATCGCCCGCGCGCTCTGCGAGGAGATGAAGGCGGAGTGCGAGTTCGTCACCCAGGACTGGGACGGCATCATCCCGGCGCTCCAGGCCAACCGCTTCGACGCCATCGTCGCCTCGATGTCGATCACCGAGGACCGGCTCAAGCAGGTCGATTTCAGCGAGCTCTACTACACCAACTCGCTGGTCTTCGTCGCGCCGAAGGATTCCGACCTGATGCCGGACACCGTCGACGGCAAGTCGATCGGCGTCCAGGAAGGCACCATCGCCGCCTCCTTCGCCGAGGAGCACTATCCCAACTCGGAGGTGAAGGCCTATCCGTCGCAGCTCGAGGCGTGGGCCGACCTTTCCAACGGCCGCCTCGATTCCGTTCTGGCCGATTTCGGCGTCCAGTACGGCTGGCTCGAGGAGGACGGCAAGGATTGCTGCGAGTTCAAGGGCGATGCCGTCAGCAGCGATGACAAGATCGCCATCGCCATCCGCAAGGGCGACACCGCGCTCGCCGGGAAGCTGAACGCAGCCATCGCCGCGATCCGCGCCAACGGCAAGTATGCGGAGATCAACGCCAAGTACTTCCCGTTCGACATCTTCGGCGAATAGGATCGCCGTTCGCCACTGGCCCGTTCCGGCGGCGGGATCGTTCCCGCCGCCGTTGCCTGTCCGAGGCTTCCGGGCGATCCACTGCCCGGCCGGGACTGTGCGAAACGCAGAAAACGCTAGAGCCGTCGGCGCATCCGTGACACGGTGGCGGGCCGAAAGGCGCCGCATCGGGGAGACGGGCCGCCGCATCGGCCGGGGATGTTGATGGAAGGGATGGCCGCACTGCTCGCCTTCGGGCCGGACGGCTGGGGCGACGAACTTGCCTCGGGCCTGCTGGTCACCGTGTCGCTGGCGCTCGCGACGCTCCCGCTGGGGCTGGCGGCAGGCTTCGCCCTCGCCCTGGCCAAGCAGTCGCCGGAGCGCTCGCTGCGCATGGCCGCCGACGTCTACACCACCATCTTCCGCGGCCTGCCCGAGCTGCTGACGCTGTTCCTCGTCTTCTACGGCGCGCAGCTCGGCCTGCAGCGCGTCGTCGCCTGGTTCAGCCCCGGCGCGTCGATCGAGATCAACGCCTTCGTCGCCGGCATGGTGGCGCTCGGCGCCGTCTTCTCCTCCTATGCCAGCGAGGTCTTCCTCTCGGCCTTCCGCGCCATCCCGCAGGGCCAGTACGAGGCCGGCCACGCCATCGGCCTGACGCGCTGGCAGACGATGCGCTTCGTCGTCCTGCCGCAGCTCGTCCGCATCGCGCTGCCGGGCCTGTCGAACCTGTGGCTCATCCTGGTCAAGGACACCGCCCTCGTCTCGGTCATCGGCCTGTCCGACATCATTCGCCAGGCCGGCATCGCCGCCCGCGTCACGCGCGAGGCGTTCCTGTTCTTCGGCGTCGCCTGCCTGCTCTATCTCGGGCTGGCGATCCTGTCCTCGGTGGCCTTCTTGTTCATCGAGCGCTGGGCCGGCAAGGCGGAGCCGGCGCGATGAGCGCGACGGCGGCACCGGGACCCGAGGCGGTCGAGCGCCCGCCGCCTGCCGCGCGCGGCTGGCC
>JAEZXF010000571.1 GCA_023419995.1 Pseudomonadota bacterium
CCGCGCCGACCGAGACGACGGCGGCGATGACGTAGATGTTGAGGCTCATCAGGAAGATGAGGAAGGGGAAGTTGAAGAACTCGCCGTAGAGGCGGGTCAGGCCGCGCCCCAGCATCGTGCCCGCGGCGATCCCCAGCGCCAGGCCGAGGAGCGCGATCACCACCACGAACTTCATGTAGTGCGCCGCCACCGCGGTGCCGGAATAGCCCACCGCCTTCATCAGGCCGATCTGCTCGCGCTCCAGCGCGATCAGCCGCGACAGGATCATGTTGACGAGGAAGGCCGCCACCAGCAGGAAGATCGGCGGCATGATGAGGCTCATCGCCCGCAGCCCGGCCAGCTCGCTGTCGAGGAAGGCGTGGCTCTGCTGGTCGGCGCGCCCGTGCGCGCCGCGGCCGCCGAACGGCTCCAGCCGCCGGTCGATCTCGTCGATCACCGGGTCGGGCGGCTGGTTCCGCAGCAACTTGACCGAGACCGCGTTGAACGCGCCGGTGAGGTTGAACGCCGCCGAGAGCGCCTCGCGCGACATCCACACCACGCCGAGTCGCCGGTTGTCCGGCATCAGGTCGGTGACGACATAGATGAACTCCGGCGACAGCGCCACGCCGACGATCTCGAGCTGGCGCTTGCGGCCGTTGACGACGGCGCCGAACGTGTCGCCCGGCCGGAAGCCGTGCGCGGTGGCGAAGGGCTCGTTGACCACCACCTCGTCGGGATGGCCGGGCGACGGCAGCCTTCCCAGCCGCATGTGGAGCCGGTTCAGCACCTCGACGCCGTCGTCCGGCACCGAGACGAGGATGCCGGCCGCCGGCTCCGCCATGCCCTCGATGTCGAGCACGGCGTTCTCGCGGATCCGCGTCTCCACCGCCGCCACGCCGGGGATGGCGGCGATCTCGTCGCGCAGGGCCTCGGGCGCGCGCGTCGCGTCGGCGAAGATGTCGGCGAAGGCGTTGCGCTCGTAATAGGCTTCGCGGGTCTCGAAAAGCGAGCGCTGAGCACCGACGCTCAGCACCAGCGTCGTCACGCCGGCCGCCATGACCAGCGCCACGGCGACCACCTGCGCCCACAGGCGGACGAGGTCGCGAAGCAGCTTGCGGTCGAGCGCGCTCACGGCCTCACCACGCGATCGAGGCCGCGGCCTCGCGGGTCTCGTTCTCCTCGATGCGGGCGACGCGCCCGTCGGCGAAATGGATCACCCTGTCGGCCATCCTGCCGACCGCGATGTTGTGCGTGATGACGAGGACGGTGGTGCCGAGGTCGCGGTTGACCGAGGCGAGCGCCTCCAGCACGCGGATGCCGGTCTTGGAATCGAGCGCGCCGGTCGGCTCGTCGCACAACAGCACTTCCGGCTTCTTGGCGTTGGCGCGGGCGATCGCCACGCGCTGCTGCTCGCCGCCGGAGAGCTGGGCGGGGAAATGGTCGTGCCGCTCGGCCGGCAGCCCGGCTATCTCCAGCGCCTCGCCGGGGTCCATCGGATCGCGCGCGATCTCGGTGACGAGCGAGACGTTCTCGCGCGCCGTCAGGCTGGGCACGAGGTTGTGGAACTGGAAGACGAAGCCGACATGGTTGCGCCGGTACTTCGTCAGCTCACCCTCTCCGAAGCCGGTGATCTCCTCGTCGCGGAAGAAGACGCGGCCGTCGCTGGCGGTGTCGAGCCCGCCGAGGATGTTGACCAGGGTCGACTTGCCGCTGCCCGAGGGTCCCAGCAGGACGATGAACTCCCCCGCGTCGATCGTCATGTCGACGCCGCGCAACGCGTGCACCTCGACCTCGCCGGAGCGGTAGACCTTGGTGACGGCCTCGATCCTGTAGATTGGTCCGGGGTTCACGCGGTCTCCAGATCTGTCCGAATCCGATCACGCGGCAAGGATAGCACGGCGGCGGGCATTCCGCCGCCCTGCGCCCCCCATGCGTGCTGCAGCTTCCGTCATTCGACAGGACAAAACGGCCGCAGGTCTTGATGCAAATCAATTTCGGCTGCGCATCGGCGGGCGGCTAAAGCGGACCCTTGATCGCCGGCGTCGGGTCGCCGCGCCAGGTCATGCGGTAGACGGCGCCCTGCCTGACAGACTGCACGGCCGCGGGCCGCAGCGCGACGAGGCAGGTGCCGCCCGCGTGCCTCACCGAGGGGTAGATGATGCCGTTGAGCCCCGCGGCCCGGGCGCCCTCGGCCAGGGCGTTGCCGAGCGGGTAGGCCCTCGCCTTGTCGGGGTCGAGCGAGGGATGATCCGGCACCTGCCGAAGGTCGAGGAACTCGCCGGCGAGGCTGCAGAACATCTCCGCATAGTCGACCGTGGCGTTGTAGTCGCCGGCGTCGGCCAGCGCGTTGGTCAGGTGATAGCCGACTTCGCTGAGGCAGGTGGCCACGTCGAGCGCGGCATACCAGGCGCCGCGATCCGCGCCGTTGAAGCGGTTGGGCTGCTGGGGCTTGGCATAGGCGAACGACGCGTTGATGAAGTGGGCGTGGGGCACGTCGTAGACGAGCTCGTTGGCCGCGAGGCCGGAGATGCCGCGGTCCTGGGCGACCAGCCGCGTGTTCGTCGCTCCCTCGATCTCGGCGAGAAGGGCGAGCTCGTCGTCGCCGTCCACCAGCGGGGCGAGCACCGCCGCGCGCAGGCGGGCGGTCGTCACCAGCCGGACGGTCCGCGGGAACGCCTCGGTGACGACAGGCACACCGTCGACCGACAATCACAGGCCTCCGCGGACCGCGTCGACGTAGCGGCGCACCTCGAGCATCTGCGGGATGCCGCCCTTCATCATCGAGTCGACGGGGCTCATCCGGGCGAAGAGCGGGCCCCGGTTGTCGAGCCGCGGCCAGCGGTCGGCCATGTCGTCGGCGAACAGCAGGTGGAGGCCCTTGTAGATGCCGACCATCGCCGAGATGCGGGTCAGCTGGTCCTGGCTGAGGGTCCTGTCCTTCCCGCCCTGCTTCAGGCGCTCCCAGGTGCTGGTCGACACGTCGAGCAGCGCCGCGGCCTGCTGCCCCGTCAGTCCCCACTGCTCGACCAGGCGCCGGTAGGCCTTGAGGGCGACCTGGGACAGCCGGACGCGATCGGCCTCGGCCGAGAAATCCTGCCGCTCCGGCAGGAGGGGGACAGTGCGGGCGGCTCCAAGCATGGCTTTCTCCATCACCTGACGGTGTTCTTATACATCAAATGATGGCATCTTGTCGAGAATTCAAGAGTCCCGCGGGCCTGACGCGCGCAGCGCTGCCGCCGCGGCGCCAGCGTGCCGGCGGGCTCAGTCGCCGTCCCCGCCTTCCGGCACGTAGATCATGCGGCCGTCGTCGAGGCGGTAGGTGACGCCGGCGCGGACGCCCTGCCCCTCGCCTACGGCGCCGCTCGCCTCGTAGCGCGTCAGCTCCCGGCCCTGCTTGACGGTGATGCGCTGATCCGGCGCGCCGGGATTCTCCACCACGGTCACGTCGTTGGCGGAGAAGGGATTGAGCGGATTGGTGACGATGACGATCATCAGGATGCCGATCACCACGAGAAAGAGGTCGATCAGGTTGACGACGGAGAGGATCGGGTCGTCGGCGTCGTCGTGGTCGAGGAAGCGCATCAGCGGGCCTTTCTCGCGCGCTCCACCTGCCGCAACTCCTCCAGCAGCCAGCGGCGGCGGACGGTGAGGATGAAGAAGGTGATGCTGGCGCCGACGAGGGCGAGGATGACGGCCGAGAAGGCGACGACGAGGTTGTCGCCCACCGAGGCGGCGTCGCCGCGGCTGAGCGCCAGGAGCGCCGGCCCCATCGGGATCATCGTGGCGACAAGGCCGAGCATCGGCGCAGTGCGCGAGACGATGCGCAGCCATTCCAGCCGCTTCATGATCGCCAGCTCGAGATCGTCGCTGGGCGCGTCGGCGGCCAGGACCAGCCGGCAGCGGCCGCGGCCGCGCTGGACCGCCTCGACGAGGAACATGCCGAGCGCGACGAAGGCGTAGGCGAGCGAGGCCGAGATCAGCACGAGGACCGGGAGAAGGAAAAGACGCGAGACCTCGAAGAGGCCGGATTCGAAACCGTTCATGAAACACCATTGATCGAGAGTGCCCGGGCCGGAGAAGGCCCGGGAAGAATGCAGAAGCGCCCTATGCGCGGCGCGCGTTGGCGCGCCATTGCAGGGCCCCGCCGAGCGCGATCAGGCCGAGCATCAGCGACAGGGCCGCCAGCACGCGCCAGTCGTCGCGCGCCTCGCCGGCGGGCGCGACCGGCTCCAGCACCTGCCCCGAGACCGGCCCCGGCACGGCCACGCCGGCTCCGCC
>JAEZXF010000035.1 GCA_023419995.1 Pseudomonadota bacterium
CCGCCCACCGGGTGGGGCGGCGCGAGCGCTTCCGCGAGGCCGGCGCCGGCGCGCTCGCCGACTACGAGCTGCTGGAGCTGCTCTTGTTCCGCTCGATCCCGCGCGCCGACACCAAGGCGACGGCCAAGGCGCTGCTGAAGCGCTTCGGCTCCTTCCCCGAGGTGCTGGGCGCGCCCGAGCATCTCCTGCGCGAGGTCGAGGGCGTCGGCGAAACGGTCGCGCTCGACATCAAGACGGTGGCCGAGGCCGCCCGCCGCATGACCAGGGGCCAGGTCGCCAAGCGGCAGGTGCTGGGCTCGTGGATGCAGGTCATCGACTATTGCCGCGCCGCCATGGCGTTCGAGCCGCGCGAGCAGTTCCGCATCCTGTTCCTCGACAAGAAGAACGCGCTGATCGCCGACGAGATGCAGCAGTCGGGCACTGTGGACCACACGCCGGTCTATCCGCGCGAGGTGGTGCGCCGGGCGCTGGAGCTGTCGGCCTCCGCCATCATCCTCGTCCACAACCATCCTTCGGGCGACCCTTCGCCCTCGCCGGCCGATGTCGACATGACGAGGACGATCATCGACACGGCCCGGCCGCTCGGCCTCGTCGTCCACGACCACATCATCGTCGGCAAGAACGGCCACGCCAGCCTGAAGGGCATGCAGTTGATCTGAGGGGCTCTTCCTCCGGCAAGGCTCGCCCTGCCCCTCACCTGCCTGCCGGCATCCTCTCCCCGTGAACGGGGAGAGGAGAGACTGCCGCAACGCTTCCGCTTCCCCCTTCTCTCCGCTCACGGGGAGAAGGTGCCCGAAGGGCGGGTGAGGGGCGGCGCGCGCGCCCAAACAAGAAGCCGCCCCGAAAGGCGGCTTCTTGCGTGAAAACAGGTAGTTGAGGACTATTCCTCGTCCTTGGCGGCGGCCTTCTTCTTGGGCGCGGCCTTCTTCTTCTCGCCTTCGACCGGCTTGTCGGCGTCGTCGGTGGCCTTGGCCTTGGACGCGGCCTTCTTCGCCGGCTTCTTGGCTTCCTTCGCCTCGTCCTGCGCGTCGTCGTCGGCCAGAAGCTCGTCCTTGGAGACCTTCTGGTCGGTGACCGAGATCACGCCGAGCAGGTGGTCGACGACCTTCTCCTCGAACAGCGGGGCGCGGATGTTGGCGAGCGCCGCCGGGTTGTCGCGGTAGTATTCGTAGACGCGCTGCTGCTGGCTCTGCGGCACGCGGCGGATCTGCTCGAACAGCGAGCGCTGGATCTCGTCGTCGGCGACCTGGACATTGGCCTTCTCGCCGATGTCGGCCAGCACGAGGCCCAGACGCACGCGGCGCTCGGCCAGGCGCTGGTACTCGGTGCGGGCCTCGAGCTCGGTGGTCTCCTCGTCCTCGAAGGTGCGGCCGGCCTGGGCGAGGTCGGCGTTGACCTGCGCCCAGATGTTGTTGAACTCGGCCTCGACCAGCTTGGACGGCGCCTCGAACTTGAACGCCTCGTCGAGCGCGTCGAGCAGCTGGCGCTTGGCCTTCTGGCGGGTGACGGCACCGTACTGGCTCTCCATCTGGCCGCGCACGATCTCGCGCAGCTTCTCGGCGCTCTCGAGGCCGAGCTGCTTGGCGACGTCGTCGTTGATCTCGAGGTCACCGGCCTTGGCGACGGCCTTGGCCTTGATGTCGAAGGTGGCTGCCTTGCCGGCGAGATGCGTGGCGGCATACTCCTCCGGGAAGGTGACGGTGATCGCGGTCTCGTCGCCGGCCTTGATGCCGACGAGCTGATCCTCGAAACCCGGGATGAACTGGTTGGAGCCGAGCACGAGGTCGGCATCCTCGGCCGCGCCGCCCTCGAAGGGCACGCCGTCGATCTTGCCGAGATAGTCGAAGGTGACCTTGTCGCCCTTCTCGGCCTTGCCCTTCTTGGGCTCCCACGGCCGCGCCGAGTCGGCGACGCGCTCGACCTGCTCCTCGCTCTCGTCGGTCGGAACGTCGTAGACGAGGCGGGTGATGGCGATCTTCGACAGGTCCTTGTCCTCGATGGGCGGCAGGACCTCGTAGTCGAGCGAGAACTCGAAATCCGCGCCGCCGGCGAGGATCTTCTCGGCTTCCTTCTCGTCCTCGGTCATCGAGACCTCGGGCTGCATGGCCGCCTTCTCGCCGCGATCCGACAGGATCGAGCGGGTCGAGTCGGTGAGGATCTCGTTGACAACCTCGGCCATGAACGACTTGCCGTAGACCTTGCGCAGGTGCTGCATCGGCACCTTGCCGGGCCGGAAGCCGTTGATGCGGACCTTGTCCTTGGCCGCCGAAAGCCGCTCGACGAGCTTTGCTTCCAAATCCTTGGCCGGGACGATCACCTTGATCTGGCGCTTCAGTCCCGCATTGAGCGTTTCGGTAACCTGCATCTCAAAACCTTCGTCTTCGTCAAAGCTGACGGGCCGGCGTGCTGCCGTCCAGCCTGCAGTAAATCCTGGCCGGGAGTGGCTGGTGCGGGTGAAACGCCTCGGCCATTCAACGCCTGCGTTGAGATTCCAAGACAATTCGCCCTTGGGCCACTCGCGGATGCCACACTGAATGGCTCACAGGGTGGCACAATTTGCGCTCTATATATCGAGTTTGTGGCCAAACGCTAGACTGCCGGCACGATTTTCAGCGCGACCTTGGCCGGCCATCCCCGAGCCCCGCTCCTGCAGATCGTCCCGCCCGCACTCAGCGATAGCTCGGCTTCCCGTCCAAGGAATTTCTTCCTCTCCCGCTTGACACTTCCATCAACGAGAACATTATAAGAACAAGCCGGTGCCGAGCGCCGGCCGATCCATCTCCATCCAGCAGCTGCGCGCCCGCTCGCGCCACAGGTGAGCCATGCCTTC
Source organism: Pseudomonadota bacterium (assembly GCA_023419995.1). GTDB lineage: Bacteria > Pseudomonadota > Alphaproteobacteria > Rhizobiales > Rhizobiaceae > Aerobium. The sequence goes on from JAEZXF010000035.1 coordinate 2,831, forward strand.
GAGACGAAAACAGCAAGAGGTCGTTCTGGACCCGTTTCCCTTTGTGGAAGGGGCTTCCAGATTCGTCGCCATCATCCGGAACGCGACCGTCGGTGTCCGCTACGGCTCTCCCCACTATCGGGCTCTCGATGATTTGGCCAAGCATGTGGCAGACACGATCCGCGAGATCAGCGGCGAAGAAGTGCCGTGGCTGCAACCCCACAAGGCACCCGGCGCCAAGCCCGAAGTCATCGCCATGGCGGCGGAACGGGATGCAGCGAGGGCTCGAGCATCACAATCTGCGCCAGGCGCGCGGGCAACGGTTGATGCTGTCCTTTGCGAGTTCGGCGGCAACGCAAGGTACGCGCTGGCCGCGGCGCTCGAGCATATGGCATTTGTGGAGACGGAGATTCGGCGGGCGCGGCCGGCGGTCAGCGTCGGGTTCACGCGCGGATGGCGCCCGGAGATCGAGCGGCTCGCAGAACCCGGAGGCGACTAGACGGCCACCGCGGAGGCTGGCAGGATCACGCCATGGACCCGAAACGCGCACACCTGGTTCTCGCCATCCAGCAAGCCTTGGCGGCGGCGCGCGCCTGTGACGATGTCATGACGGAGTACCTGCTCGAGCTCGGGCTCCAAGAAGCCCTCAAGGATGAGCGACAGGAGATCCTTGCGAAGGCAAGAGTTCCAAAGGCCACGATCACGCATTAGGCCATCTCTATGAGCGATGAACCGATTCGAGATCAGCACCCTGCGCCCGCACTCGCCGGCATATGGGAGCACGGGTGCGAGCATCCTGGCTGCGAGCGCTGGGGAGGTTTTGGCTATTCCGTCGGCGGCAGGTCGCCGCGCTGGTACTGCGGCCAGCACATGAACGAGGGCGAGCGGCTGATCGGCCGGAGCGTGAACGGTTAGATCTAGATAAATTACCGATTACCGGAAATTTCGATTGACACTTCCGGAAATCGGAAATACATTAAATTCACGGTAGGCAAGAGGCCAGCCGAACTCTGAGGGAGACACAACATGACCTACACCGCTCAAGACATCGCCGCCGCCACCCGCGCTCTTGTCCGCGCTGCCCGCCTCGATCATCCGATGACCGGCACGCAGCGCTCCGATATTCTACGCGCCGCCGGCAAGGGCGCGGCGATCCAGCCCGAAGACTGGGAGGCGGCGTTGCCGTCGCGTGGTCATCTCGTGTTCAATCGCAACGAACGTGTCGCCATCGTCACCTTCGGACGCCACCAGGTCGTCGAGAGCGTCCGGTGACACCTGCCGAATTCGATACCCGCCGCCGTCTTCTCGGCCTATCGATCGCAGAGACGGCGGACTGGATAGGCGTGTCGGAGAAGACCATCAACAACTATGTCAACGGCCGCACGGCGATCCACGCCGACGTTCATGAAAAGCTGACGCGGCTCGAAGATGCGATGCAGAACGCGGTAAACCACTTCCTGCGCCTCGCGGAAGAGAACGAGGCCAGCGTAGTTGCTCTGCGACGCTACCGAAATCAGGACGATCTGGATGCATCCGCAAACGCCGCAGGCATGCCACTGGGCGCGCACGCGATGATGATCGGCTGGGCAGCGGACACGCTTGAGGCGGAAGGCTTCTCGACCGCCATCGAATTTGCCTGAAATGACGAAAGCCCCGCCAGCCGAAGCTGACGGGGCGAAGCAATATGCAGAAACTGCATAGAGGTCAGGTGCTACTTGCGTATCATGCTCGGGCGGCGGTGATACCTGGGTGCGACGCAGGTATCACCCCGGCGGACGCAACCACGCGAGGATCTTCCCGACGCTCTCGCCCAGCATGACGACACCGACGAACAGGCCGAGAACGCCGACAATCACCCATTTCATGAACGCGCCCACGGTCGCGATCGAGCGGACGAGGCGGATGCCATCGTTCAGCGTGTCGACCTCGTCGGGGCGCAAATCGGAGAGGAACTGTTTCGTCCTCTCCGGCAGGTCATCGAACCGCTTGGCGTCGCTCATTTCCAACACCCCCGCTTGGTCCCGAACGTATTGTGCGCCGCCACCTGCTCGGCAAAGGGCCGGTCCTGCGCGATCACGAAGGCGCGCGTCTCGGCCGACGGCGTCATCTTGCGCCAGCCGTCACAAACCGAGGCCGGCGCACTCGTCTGGCAGCCCGCCAAGAGCAGCGCAAAGAGCGGCATCGTCCATATTGCGGATCTCGTCATCGGTTGCGTTCCTTTCGCGCAGGATTTCGACGGAGCGGGCGAGGACTTCGGCGCGGGCGGCGGCATCGCCTGCCCTATAGGCTGCGAGATGCGACCATGTGAGCAGCCCGAGCGCGGCGACGATGCCGACGACAGCGGCGCCCGTGCGGGAAAACAGGAAGGTCAGCATCAGGCGAGCCCTTCGCGGATCTCGCGCACTGCGCCGACGATCTGCCGGCGCAGCAGCAGGATCACCACCAGCACGGCGACGAGGACCGCACCGCCGGCGAGGATCGCCTGCCAGTCCATTCCGGCGAGCCAGCCGAGCCCGAGACCGCCCGAACCGACGACGCCGGTGAGCCACTGCCAGCGGGAGGACTTCTGCTCGACCTGCTGCTCGACGGCCGGCGGCACAACCGGCTTCTCGACGGGAACGGGGATTTCCTTGACGACTTCTTTCACGTCGGCCGGATACCCGACCATCAGCAGAGCGTCGCGCCGCACGTCAGAGACGCGACGATCCCATCCCTTGCCGAACGTATCCCACAGCCGCTTGCCGCCGCTGGTGATGCGCTTGAGGAAGGCAAGGCGAGCGTCGCACAGCCCGTTGACGATGTCTCTGGCATCCCTGGTCTTTGCGGCGGCGATCGTCTTCGGCCCGACCCTGCCGTCCTGCTCGACGCCGAGGATGGCCTGAAGGTACTTGGCTGCCCTAGCAGGCCCGCTGTTGACGGCGAAGTCGAACACCGCATAGTCGATGCCGGAGGGTAGAGCCTGCGCGTTCACCGCAGCCCAATAGTGGCGGTAGTAGACCGTCGCGACCTGCTCGTCGGTGATCGCCTTCAACTCGGCGACGGTGCCATTCGGCTTCACGTAGGCCCGGAAGGTTGCGAGCGCGACGCCCTTGTTGGTGGCCCCGCCCGGATCGTCCGGATGATGGACGAAGCCGCCCTCATGCATCAGGACAAGCGGGAGCGCCCGCGCGAAGTTGCGGTCCATAGGTATCTCCTTCCCCGGCAGGGCCGTGGCTGGTTGGTGATGATTGATCGGGAGGTCGGCCGTTGCCGGCCTGTTTTGACGCCCTAGGTTTTAGGGCGGGCGGAATTCGAGACGCCGCCCTACCGGCGCGCCGCGGCTGTTCTCTCCTGGCTCAGGTCCGGCGGCGCGCCGGTTCTGTTGCGTGTGCCCAGCCAAAAGGAACAAAAGCCCGAGGCGATGGTTTTGCTGTCAGGCGTATCCCCTTGCGCCTACCCCCCCGCACCTACTGAAGGCCGGACGCGCACCCGGCCTTCTTTTTATGCGGGGACGCCACGCGGAACGGAACAACTTCGACGTCAGCAGGTTAGAGCGGCAGGCAGGGAGAGCGTCCTGCCATGGCTGGCCACCCGGGTTCCAAGCCCCCCGCTTTTCTCCTCGGGTGGCCAGCCCCCGCAAGCCACCAGACCTTGCGACGAACTTGCCCGCAAAGGGGTTGACCTGGGTCTTCTGGCCGCACCTCCCAAACGGTACTGGTTCGTTCTGTGAAATGCGTGTAGAGCACCTATATCTCTTGCAAGAGAGGTAGGGGCGTGGAAACCCCTTCAGGTGGCGGTCGCGACCGCATCTCCAACACCCCAGCTCATGCTGGGGTGTTTTTCTCCGTTCTGGTCGGGGAGGCCCGTGCGTATGTCCAGGGTCTCATCCTAAAGGCACAGGCGGTCCTCACCTGAAGGACTTTCCAACTCCCCGATCCAGAACGGGGGGCACACATGACAGTTCAGCCGGTTGACGATCGCGAGATAGCGCTCACGGATATCGTTGCCACCGTGTGGCGGCATCGCGTGTGGATGTTCTATTCGGCCCTCGCTGGCGCTGTGCTCGCTGCGCTCGTTTGGCTCGTCGTACCAGTCATAGGCGGCACGACCTACAGGCTCTCCGTCTACCCTGACGGCGCTCCGATATACTCCACGGACGCAATCAGGACGCAACTTGTCGCCGCGCTGGAACAAGCGGGATACTCGCCGAAAATTGCCCGCGACAATACGATAACCATCGACCTCTCCGGCGCAGTCGAGGGGTCGCAGATCTACGCAATCGCGCTGACACTCTCGACCAACATCCACGCCTCCGTTCGGCGTGCCGCCGAGCAAGGCGGTGCCGACTGCGGAGAACTCTGCGTTCGCCTCACGGCATGGGCGGATGCTCATGATGCCGAGATGTTCAACCTGATCTCAGTATCTGCGGCACCTCGCGTCGTGGATCGCCGCGCGCCGCTGGCATTCCTCGCCTTCGCTGGCGCGGTAGGCGGCACGATCTTCTTCATCCTGATCACACCGCTGTTTCGACACCTGCGCGATGTGGATGGTAAAGGCAGCCAGTGATTATGCGGCTCACTGTTCTGATGCATTTCGTCATGTGTTGGGCGCTGCGCCGGCCTCCCTATGCCTGGCATCTCGTGACGTCCTCAAATGGCACGGCAGTTATGCGGCGACTCCTGAGCGTTCGGGACGGTTGGGAGTACCGCGATCTCACGCCCTTCGAAGTAGACAAGTTCGTCCGTCTGAAAAAATCAAAGTAATCGGCGGGCGGGCGGGTCGAGTTACGGGAAGCGCACATGACCTATCGGCCGCGGTGGACCGCCTTGACCTTCACAGTCGTTACGCTGTGGGTCGTCGGCGTGTACGCTTGGCTCCATCGCCCTGATCCGCGCGACCCAATTGCCGAGTTCGGCCCGAACCCGACTCTGGCGGAATGCCTCGTGATCTCAGACAGCCGGCGCTTTCACCCATCCTGCTAGCTCAGCAACGACTGCATCACCGTTTGGGCGCGCGAGGCAGGCATCCTCGCGGGCTAGACTATACTCGACGCAGAATACCATTTGGTAGTCGGGAGTTATCCTAACTTCCTGTAGCTTCCGCCTATATTCTGGCGGGGGCCAAAATGTTTGCATAAGCAAATATCATCATCGAGCGAATGCTGTTCGCCGTGCTTCGTCATTCGCCGTTTGAGTGGCACCCTGTACGTTTCGGCCGTGATGGAGAGCCCGCCATGAGGCGGTTGGTTTCTAGCAAGGATTTCTGGGAGTTCCGCGAGATGACTGACGCGGAGCGCGAGGAATATGTCGCGTGGTGGTCGATCAAATAGTTGAGATCAGACCTCGATCACGTCCATCGTGCTACGAGCCAAGAGTTCCGTCGTGCTGCACGGGTAATTATCGTGACTGATAGGTGATGGTTGTTGGGCAGCGTGCTTGCGAGGGGATGCCAGCGCTTGCTATGCAAGAGATCGCAGGTCATTCATCTATTCAGGTAGCGCCGCAGGAAACATGCATGCTCCATTTTCTACTCAGCGACGTCCCCACTGAACGTTTCACGTCCATTTCCCATGCGACGTTTGAACTGGGATGCCGCCTGAACACGCGGTTCACGATCCACCGGTCGGCTTCAACACTGCCGAGCGGCCAACCTGTGGTGTGCTATGGCGACGGAGACTTCTCTGGAGTCTCCATCTCTCCATCCACCGATCCTAGCGGGCCGGTGATGGAGGATGGGCGGTGGCTCTATGCTTGCGTCGGCACCCCAAGGGATATCATTCGAGGCACGGCCGACCTGCTCGATTTTCGTCACGAGTTGTCATCTCATGTGGCTCGCGACCAGATGGGAAGGATATCCCCCTCTCAGAATCCACTCGCTCGGTGGTTGCGGGAGCCGCTTATTGAAAACTGTCCCCCGTCAGCACCCATGGCACAGATTTGAGGTTGTGATTTAAGGAGGATTTGGGCTTCGTCGTAGTGACGAAGGAACGAAGATGAAGCCCA